>JAJZJZ010000078.1 GCA_021809755.1 Thermoplasmata archaeon | reverse complement strand
AGAATGTTGAAAGACTCAGGTCTGAAAAAGGAAACTTAAATAATGAAATTTCAAAGTTAAGAGATGAGATTAAACTTGTTGAGGATGAGTATGATGTTATTCATGGGAATCTTGAAAAAATAAGGAAAGAGGATGAAGAATATAGCAGACAGAGGACAAACATAAGAACAGATAAGGGTCTGGAGATGCTGGAACAGAATATCAAGGAGATTACAACATTCCAGAACACATTCCTGGACAAATGGAATAAATATTTCAATGGAAATCCAACAGCAATTGGAATGACCATGGACAGAAATGAAATAAATCTGATGGATAAATTAAACAGAGACCTGAAAGAAATGATGGAAAAGATTCATACAGAAGACTTCCTTTCTACAGAGAATCTGGATCAATATCATCAGGAAATGATGGGGAAAGTAAGGATGGAACAGGAGAACGCGCTCAAAGAAATGAACAGCTTTATGGCTCACAATCCTAAGAAACTCCTCCTTAAAGTTCTGAATGACATGGATATTGCAATGAGGAAAATAGAGGATGGAGAGGACGATGGAGCAGGTGGAAAATATATGACGAAATTTATGTTAGGAATGGTGAGAGGAAACATGGATGAGGCTATGAAATACATGAATCACCTGATGGATATGGTTGAGAATAGGGAGAGAAGAATGAAGTGACCATAAGATATATTAAATTTTAACGAAGATTTATTAATTTTGTTGTATATAAGTTAGTGGTGTTATGGCGATGAGAGATACTTGCTCAGAGTGTAAAAGCGGTAAAAGGAATGAAGTGATTGATGGAGGCATGACATAAACAGTTTGCTGGGATGGAGATTATGTTGTCAGAGAGGAAATCGATTATGAGAAGAATCTGAATCACTTCCGCTTTTATTGTGATAATAATTCGTATCCAAATTATGGCAAGGAAATCTAAGTTGCTGAAAGGAAACTTTAAGAGGAGTTAGACATTGGTTTAAATGAAGATGATTGAAAGTAATCTGTTGAATGATAAAGTTACACCAAAAGAAACTTTGGTATTCAAGCATCTGAAATCAGTGAACAATCCTAACTCCGCCCATGCGATCTATCCGTATAGAGGAAAAATTTCAGCGATTGACGCTAGGCAAATCCTTAGCCAGTTCATTCCTGGTAGTCTTTTATTGGATCCATTTTGCGGTTCTGGAACTATTCTGCACGAAGCTCAACATTTTGGAATAAGAGCTATTGGTATAGACAACAATCCACTTGCAATAACTCTTTCAATGGCAAAGAGTCAACCAATCAACGAAAAAGAAACGGTAGAGCACTCTAAACAATTAATTGAAAAATCTAAACGAGTAAATCCGGATTCTTCAGCTCCTGAAACTGTATCCAAATATTTTCATGAAAAAACTATGCAACAGATAATTGCAATGTTTAATTTAAAAGATGAGATGTCTAATTATGAAAGGGCCATTTTGTACGGTGCAGTTTGCTTATCGGCAAGAGCATGTAACCACTATAAATGGACTTCAAGTTCAGTTGGGAAAATAATAACTCCACAAAGGTACGTAGATTTTTATAATGTATTTATGGCTAAGTTAATCAAACATTCTAAATTTGTTGATGGTGGTGAAAGAGTTCAGGTGATCAAGGAAGATGCCAGAAATATCTCTAAACTTATACCAGAAAACTCTATTGATTATGTATATACATCCCCACCATATTTTGATGCACTAGACTACACTTCATATTATGCCAAAATAATTTACGAGTTAGAAGGTAGTGACAGGTCAAAGATACGAAAAGGTCTTATACAAAATACATTGTCCTATGAGCAAGATATGAAAATTGTTCTAAGTGAACTAAGAAAAGTCGTCAAGGAAGGGGGACAAGTTATATTTGTAGTTGGCGACAAAAAAATGAAGGATGGCACGATAATTAACGGAGGGCAATTCTTCAGCAACTTAACAGATTGGAAACCAGACTACGTAGTAGAAAGAGAATATACCGGTACCACTAGCCAAGTATGGGACAAAATAAACAATACAAAAAGAAAAGAGCAGATAGTTGTTTGGAAAAATTAAATCCAAGGGGCAGCTTTCAGTTCAAATCTTGAATCGTTTTTCATCACAATACCACCTGATAAAACCCCGACGAATCCTTCAATATTGTAAAGTTTCCAGAGCCATTTTTCCCAATTCCAACCCAAATCTACTGATATTTGTCTTGCCCTAAGCTGTCGAAGAGCTTCTAAAGATATGAAACGTTTACCATCTTCTTTCATAAAATCGTAGAACTCCTTTCTTCTGGAATGATGTGGAATTCCTTCAACATCAGGGTACAAACCCAATTCATTACCACCGATCGAATAAAAGAACAATAAATTGAATCCAAATTCTTCAGCTGTTTTTTTTAAACTTTCATAATATCTGTTCCACTGGTTTCTCATTATGTCCCTTAGTAATGATTCCAAAGTAGCCTTTCCTTCTAAAACACAAATCGTTCTTGTGGAATGAGAAATAACTGTAACATCTATGTGACCCTCTCTTTGGTCCAGTGGGTCGGTAGTTGGAAGAGAAAGTTCCCATGATGGTGATGAGCAAAAAAAAGTTCTTAAAGGGTTTGCCGACATCCTCCAAAGGTACAATGCAGCCATTGGATTGGAAATACGTGTTTCATCCTTGGAACTGTGAATCGATAGTTTATTAGCGGGAGATTCTGTCTTCGGGTAAACCCCACAAAAATATTTTCTTACTATCGACGATAACAACAAGCTATCTTTTTCATTAACCGATGGTACAAATTGAGAGTTTATGTGTTCTATTTCCCTATTGTCGATACAATTTAGACAACCAAAACATTTGTCTGAGTTTATCGAAGATAACTTCTTTTCCGTTACTGCATAACTTTCTGGGACGCAGATTTCAATCATATCTACGTACTTTAATGACTCGTCTTCAGTCATCGATAAGAGGTCACTAAATGTTGCCCCAGATTTAAGTCTTAACACATTTCTGCAAATGATCTCCACAACTTCTACCTCACAAAAATATTCGAGTCCTCCAACATACGGTCAACCTTTACCAATATTCTGTTCGGGAAAGGCCCGAATGCATTTATAGAACAATTAATCAGTGGAATAAGATGACCATCTTCTTCTTTGTTTATGCATCCATACAAAGAAACATTATGCCTTTCTATATTCAATAGCGTTTCATATTGAGATTCAGGTGAAATAAAAAATTCGTTGTCACCTAAGGAAGTTTGAGCCAATTTTCTTATATCCAATTTTCGTTTTAATAGAAAAGCTTTTTCCAGTGCCCGGATTAAGAGCAGCTTTCTATTTTTTGATATTGGCCCGTACTCTATACGTGAATTATTTACCACATTTTCCCCACAACAACTGCACTTATTTCCAGTGTTTCTATCCGTTGGTTTTGGAATAAAATTATTGTAGCTCACCCCTTTCTTTATATTCTTCGAAGAATACATAAACCGATCAATCCTTTCCTTTTCTATCTTCCACGATCTCGGGAATGAATTTAAAGAGTTTTTGGCTCTGTTATTAATCCAATTTGAATAAGTGGAAGGAGTCAGTTTATCAAATTCAGAATAACCATGAGGCCTCACAAAGCCAGCACTTGCAGCTAAGGACAGTAAGCTGGCTGTTGTTCTTACCACTGCATCATCGGAGGTATTACCATCCCAAAACTGCACTATTGTATTTGTTCCGTTACTGCAACTTGTGTTTACTAATTCACCTGATGGGATTATCTTCAATGCTCCGTAAAGATCATTAGGTCGAAAAGAATCTTTGCCCAATACACTTATTTCATATATCAAGGCTATAATTGGCCCGAAACCAGTTATCATGCTTACCAAATAATCATCTAAAACCTTGCTTCCCCAAGAATAATTGAAAACTCTACTTGCTTCTTGAGTCCACTTTATTTTTTTAGAAATTCCTCCCTCAGTAGTAATCAAGTCTACCAATCCCATGGCGTCTAACATTATTGCGGTTTGGCCCACAGGTTTCGACTTTTGCGGGTCATAATCCTCTGAATGGACCCATTGACATACCCTCGAATCACTTCTAGATTCTAAAAATGGGCAATAATACTTTCTGCCAACCTCTTCGGCAATTTGATTTGGGAATTCTAATCTGCCAGGGCAAATATCAACAGAGTTTATCTTGTATGATTTAGAGTACTTCAGTTTAGCAATATCAATAGTATTTCCATATCCATTAAAACGGGATTTGAATACCCCCCACATGCAGGATAAGTTGCCGTATTCCGCTCTATTTGGAATATTAGACATATATTAAGACCGATAGTTGTAATAGCAGATAAAGGCATGCGTCGGAATGTTAATTTCTACATTTTCTAAGTTTATACCCTCGTAGATAAGGATTATCGATTCAATTAATGAGATTTCTTGCTTTTCAATTTCTCTGATTTGATATTTAATTTCTCTTAATTTCCTGCTTAATTCACCCTTATACCTTATTAAAAAAATCGGGAAATTGTCTTTCAGATCAAACTGAATTAAATATTTTATTACTATAGGCCTCTGCTTGTTTTCAATTGGGAGGAACGCGTTTTCTCTATAGATATATTTACCTCTCGGATTTACTTTTGTTATAAAAGAACGTGGTATATCGTATGTGTTCCCTTCAGGAATATACTTTGTTACAAGATCTTTAGGTGGTTCATTCATGTTACCTCTAGTGTAAACCTTAATTAAAGTGGGTTCATCTATAATGTCAATTTTATTCGGAAGATTATTCAGGAAATTGCTATTTTTCATTGATCTCCCTTTACACTTTGTTTCGAAACTGAAATTGATAAGTTGTTTCCCCACCAAGTTCCGGAGTTGTGTATCCGATCTTTTTCTTTATAGTCTTGATGTATTCCTCGTTGATTTCATATCCTATGCTATTTCTTCCAAGTTCAAGAGCTACCTTTGAAGTAGTTCCAGAGCCTAAAAATGGATCTAATACAGTATCCCCATAAAATGAATAAAGTTTGATAATTCTTCTTGGGAGTTCCTCAGGAAAAGGAGCAGGATGATTTTCCGAGGAGGATTTTGCTGGTTGCATTTCCCAAATTGAATTTATGCACCAATTTGCCCATTCTTCTTGAGTAATTTTTGATTTTTTCTTAATTTCAGTAGAAACAGGATCTCGCTTACCCTCTTTTGCGAATACAATTATCCATTCGTAAGGGAAAGATGAAAATAGATTTGTGGGGTATGGATATGATCCGAATGAACTAATTCGCACGGCTTTTCTTTTATCCCATATATACAGAGAGTGAAAGTACATATTGCCCAATGAATTAAAGAAAAATTCGAGATCTGACAGTATTGTTTTGGTAACTCTTCTGCCAAACTTCGAATTTTTACCAGACAAAAATATAGGCATTATGTTAATTGCAATTTTTCCATCCGGGACTAAAACTCTAACACATTCTCTAAAAACTTCAGTGATATTAGTAAAGTAATGTTCATAGGAACTATCTGTCCGCCCTATCTGCTCATCGTTTCCATAATCTTTTAATTTCCAATAAGGGGGCGAAGTAACACACAAATGAACACTCTCATCCTTTACTTCAATCATTTTCCTCGAATCTCCTATTATTATCTTGTGGAAAGTTGCCATTAGAAGTTAAATGTCATAACGCTTAATAATTCTTCGAGTCTCCCTACCCTGACCACCACAAAAAATATTTGCCATAACATAGTGAACATTATCTCTTTGCCAAACAATATTATATGAAATTTACAAGGAGAATGAGGTGTTGGCTATTCTCTCTAAGGACTCTAAGATCGAATTGGCTGTGAACGGAACGGATCAATTGTGTTAGAACCTATTGACTAATGCCAAAGAGGATAATGGAAGGAATAGTTACGCCAGTATCCTACAAAGTTGTAAAGGGAGTATTTCTCTACTAGACAGAGTAATTTATAGAAATTACAGGAGAATTGAAAAATAAAGAGAAAAGGAGCAAGCTTCAAAGTTCTTTTGTAGAATTGAATAATCTCGTCAATTACTTTAAAAATACGAAGTCAAATCACACTTATCTGCACAATCACAGAATTGGAAAGTCATGATATATTCAAAGAATTAGTACAACGATTCAACTTATTCCCTTATTAATTTCCAAATGCTGGACAAACTACTTGCAGTAGCTAAGCCATCAAAGTGTGGTTCCTCATTAAGAATCACTCTGCTAAAAAATAGCAGAGAAGTTGAATGTGTCGGAATCTGAGCATATAGGGTTTTATGAAGTCAAAGGGAAGATTAGGGATATGAACATTCTGTGAATATAGGTTTTTGTATTGTGGCTTAGCCTGTGGTTCCAGAGGAGTTCATTTCTGCTTTTCAACTCGTTTTCTCTGGGATTCAGGTATCCTAGTATATAATTCTCCAAGTTTTTTTGGTCTTGTGATGAGTTCTTCAACAATCATATTGAAGAGTTCGAACAAATACGTGACGTCTTCAGCCGTTTCAAAAATCTTTATTTCTCCCGTATGCATTATATCGTTACCATTCACTCTTAAAATTGTTAGCGCCTTTATTAGTTGCTCAGGCACTTTTGACTCTATTAACTTGCCTATATTATCATTTAATCCGAGGTTGTTTTTATTAATGTCCTTAAGTAATAGTTCCAGTGCTAATCTCATTAAAGCCCCAGAGGCCCTTGGAGAGTCATTAAGTATTAGGCCAGCTTCATTATAAATTTTCTTAATATCTACTGGCACATCACCAGATGGTGGAGAAACGGTCATCTTTCTCGGATATAATATTTCATCTTCATACCAAATAATGAAGTTTCGGCAGTGAAAACATTCCGATACCTTCATTCCTTTCAAAGGTTGATAAAGGGAAGTTGATGAGGAAATACCATAGGCAACATACTTGAAAGTCTGATGAGCGTAAACACCACAAGTTGGACAATTAAAGGCGTTTGTGTCTGGCGCTGGTGGGATGTATTTGGCCATGCTAATAATATATTGTCTAAGCTAATAAAATCTTGCATAATTCCATTTGTTTTTATTCCACTCAAAGCGAATCAGGAGAACAATTGTTTGAACTCGATTAATTATTCCACAATTAAAAACTTGAAAGTCATATAGTGGCAGAAAACGATTAATTGTTAGATTTTTAAGGTATTTCTTGGATGGCAAAAATTTAACTTATTCCACTAAATACCCTCCCAATGCCAGACAAACTCTTAGCAGTAACAAAGACATCCACTAGAGGGTCATCATTAAGAATAACCCTACCGAAAGAGATAGCAGAGAAGTTAAATGTATCAGAATCTGAGCACATTGGATTTTATGAGATTGATGGAGAAGTTGTAATCAGAAAAATATCTTGAGCTTTACATTCCATAATAGGCAGATTGATATAGAGAAAAATTCTATTGCAATATGGAAGAGCGGAAGTTCAAAAGTTTAATTGAAAGATTCTATTCAAGCTTGAAGGAAGTAAATAAAAGAAATTACTTGATGCTATTTTCAGATCTTCAGATTCAAATTGAGGGCTGGTTCAGGGGAGAGTTGATGAATTTTCTTAGAAATAATAATATAGATATTACCGTAAAAAACAGAGAAAGCCGAATAAATGATTGCACAAATAAAAAAGCGGATTTCAGACTAGAATTTCCAAACGAAATTTACTGGATAGAACTAAAACACCTACTCGTAGGATATCAACTTGATAGTTCTTTTTCACTACAATTTTATTTCTACAAAAACACATATATCTATAATGACATTAAAAAACTCCAGGACGTGGATCATTCAGATAAAAGACAATACCTTTACTCACTCGCATTCATATCCACTAATTATCCTTATAATAAAAGTAAAAACTCAAATGATAATAAGATCGCTTCGAAGCAAGATCTAAAGGACAAGTATTGTAGTGTTATAAAGAGCAAAAATGAAATTAAAGACAAAGTATCTCTTGAGTCGCTGGATTATGATGACACTCTTCATTTTGGTTATTTACTAATAAAAATAAACTATCCTTAATTTTTATAAATTGTTTTAAGATATTGAACATAAATCAAACTATGAAATTATTATCACTTTCATGCTCCATCTGATCAGTCAAAAGAGGTTTATTTTTATTCTATCATTAATATATCTCAAAAAGTTATCCGGCAGTATTTAAATGAATACTGTAAAAATGCCTTTAAGAATGTAAGTTCATTGAACTTTTATAAGTATGGACTGGAGGGGATTTGAACCCCTGGCCTCTTCCATGCCAAGGAAGCGATCTACCTCTGATCTACCAGCCCAGTGGAAACAATATTATTCCTTACTATATGATTTTA
>JAJZJZ010000008.1 GCA_021809755.1 Thermoplasmata archaeon | reverse complement strand
ATAAGCAATTTAAGAAGATCCAATCTCTGCATACATGTCCATATCCTAAACATTTATAATAACTTCTTCTCACTTAAACTCGCTAGAAGAAGCAGAGAGTCATTTTCTCTACAATCCTGTTAATATGGTTTGACCATATTAAAATAAATGTAAAGATCCACTAATATATTTAGACAAAATGGACCGGTCGGGATTTGAACCCGAGGCCTCCTGCTTGCAAAGCAGGCGATCTACCGCTGATCTACCGGCCCTTCAGGTAAAAGTTCTTCTTCTTTATTTATCTTTTCACTGTTTCCCCTTTGGTGTAAGAGCCATTTTTGCCTGAAACCCATGATTCCAGCGCTTGGTGGAAGAGATGTGACCTCAAGGGATAATCCTCTGGTTTCCCTAATGGTGAATGCAGTTATAACGGCACCTATAAATGAAATTAATGAAAGAAGATAAAATTCCCCAGAATCTCCTAAAACTTGGCCAAGTATGAGGAAAAGGAAAGTGAATATTCCTGCCCCCAGTTTAGCTATGGAAGAAGCAATGCCATGGGCAGTAGATCTTATATTTGTGGGAAATAACTCCGTTGGTAATATGAATGTTGTAGTATTTGGACCTATATTTCCAAACATATATGAAAGGCCAAAGATGACAATAAATATGGAAAGCTGACCGGTAAGATAAGTATAAAAGTATCCGGTTATGAAATAGGATAACGCCATAACCAGAAAACCCAGCCACTGGAGCGTCTTTCTACCAATGCTGTCAACCAGTGCAACTGCGATGAAATACCCAGGAACCGCGAAAAGTCCAGCCAGTATGGCATCTCCAACTGCAATATTGAAGACTGCAGTATGGATGGCTCCATTTGTCGAATAACCTATATTTTCTAGAATGAAACTGTTATTTAAGGTAGTTCCGTAGAAAGCCATGTCAAAGATGAACCAGGTAATCGAGGTTCCAATAACGAATATAATGTATTTGTTCAGACTGCTCGCGTATTTAGTATTGCTACCTCTTTCTCCATGGGCGGTTCTCTTTATTTTTGCCATTTCAGCACCAGAGGGGGTATCTTTTGCTCCAAGGATCCTCTTAGTAGCAGATGCAGCTCCATATTGGTCATGTTCAACTTGGAGTGCATATCTTGGAGTTTCAAGCATCTGTCTTCTGAGTTTCACCACATAAAGTGCGGGGATTATCCCTATGGCAAGCATTATTCTCCAGGAATACTGCAATGGAAAGAATGTAATGGAAAGCAACCCTACAAGGGCGCCGGCAAGGAGTCCAAGTCCTTGCATTGAAAATACTAGTGCAACAAGTTTTCCCCGGTGTTTTGCACTTGAATATTCACTCATAATTGTGGAGCTTATGGGGTAATCTCCACCAACTCCTATTCCCATAAGAAATCTGGACGCAATAAGAATATAGTAATTCATTGAGACTGCTGATAACGCAGTAAAGGCGATCATAATCCCCAGCTCAAGGCCATATACCGCCCTTCTGCCAAAACGATCAGATATGTTACCAAGGACTGCGGCACCAACAAAAGCCCCAAAGAGAGCAGCTGAAGTTATGGCCCCCTCCACAAGCTTGTCTTCCCGAACCTCATAGCCTAGGAAAGATACATGATTGGTAAGCGAACCAATATTGAATCCCAATGGTGACGCAAGTATTGGCATAGCCACCTCCAATATAAATAGAAGATAAGCGTCAGTAAAAAACCCCATACCTGCAACAAGCATCATTTTTAGATGGCGTCGGTTCAAACCTGATTCGTCAAGGCTTTTCAAGACACTTTCCTCAGAATTGACTTCCGGCACTATGGCAAATGTCGGCATAAAATAACAACATTTCCTATTTAGTATATATACTATATATATGTATTTACTCTACATATTTATTTGTATATACACCATTAATCGTTTTTACACAATTGCAAACCTGACAGTCAAAACAATAACGAAAAAAGAAAATCAAATCAACACTAACAAATATTTGTTTAACCTGAATGCCATATTGGTATTGTAAATGATCGCAATAAAGCTTGGAGGAAGCTTCATAACAGATAAATCAAGTTACAGGACATTTAAAAGGGATGAAAGCGAGAGGGCATTAAGGGAAATAATCAAATTTGGAGAACCATTTGTTCTGGTTCATGGAGCGGGTTCATTTGGTCACATATTATGCAAGAAGAGTGGCTTTCCAGGAACTTATAAAGGCAAAGAAACACAACTTTCGAAAGTTAAAAGTGATACCGCCAACCTGAACGCCCTCATAACAGAAATTTTACTGGAATTGGGAATGGCCCCAATTAGCTTTTCGCCTTTCTATCTCAGGAGAAAGGACACCTTTGATTACTCATCTGTTCTTAGATCAGTGGAAGCAGGTTTTCTTCCTGTCTTATATGGCGATATTTATATTGACGGGAATGATGTTAAGATATATTCAGGTGACAGTATAATGTTTGATATTTGCAACCTATTGAATCCGACAGATGCAATTTTTATGGGAGATGTGGACGGTATATTTGATCGGGACCCAAAAATATATCCTGAAAGCCAACTCTTGAGAACAGTGAAAACGCAACAGGATTTCAACGCAATATCCAACGATGTAACCGGTGGCATGGGTGGAAAGTTCATTGCTATGAAGAAGATAGCCTCACTTGGAATTCGAACCTCCATGATGAACGGATTATTTCCGGAAAGGCTTAACGATCTGCATAATGATAATTTTTATGGTTCGGTGATTAAATGATTGAAAACAGGAAGGAAGAGCACATAAGGATAGCGGAGCAGAAAGAAGTAACATCTTCACATAACTATTGGGATGATATCACACTTGTACACAGGGCTATTCCAGAGATCGATTTCGATGAAATCAAAACGTCGGTCGTATTCCTCAATAAGAAGCTGAACTATCCCATGATTATTTCTTCAATGACAGGCGGCACAGAACTGGCGAAAAAAATAAACAGAAATCTCGCAGCAGCTGCAGAAAAGTTTGGAATTGGAATGGGACTGGGAAGCATGAGGGTCGCAGTTGAGAAGAAAGAGCTGGAAGAAACTTTTTCGGTTATAAATGATTATAAGGTTCCAATGAAGATCGCAAACATTGGCGCTCCTCAATTGCTCAAACAGGGGAAGCCAGCTTTCACGAATAAGCAGATAGATGAGGTTTTCAATCTAATAGAAGCTGATTTCCTTGCCATCCATTTCAATTTTCTTCAGGAGATGGTACAGCCTGAAGGGGATAGAAACGCAAAGGGGATTCTTAAGAGGCTAAGCGAGGTTGCTGCAAGCTATCCTGTTATCGCAAAAGAGACCGGAAATGGATTTTCGCACAAAGACGCATTGAATCTCATAGATTCCGGAGTTAAGGCCATAGATGTTGGGGGTTTAGGCGGAACATCCTTCGCAGCAATTGAATATTACAGAGCAGAAAAAGTGAATGACAAAGAAAAGATGAGATCCGGGCTCACATTCTGGGATTGGGGCATCCCTTCACCCGCTTCCATAATAGAATGCAGGGGAAAAGTTCCGGTAATAGGTAGTGGCGGTCTCAGGAACGGCCTTGACCTGGCAAAAGCATTGAGTATAGGCGCACAAATTGGTGGCTTTGCCCGCTCATTTCTGTCAGGTGCAGATAAGGGAATGGAAGAACTGGAATCAAATATAAGCATGACGATTAGAGAATTGAAAGTTGCCATGCTTCTCACAGGTTCAAAAAAACCAATGGATCTAAAGAAAGCAAGATCATTGATAACAGGAAAGTTGAAGGATTGGGTATACAATGACTGATCAGGAAAAAAAATCAGAGAGAAATGTACCAGTTGAAAGGGAAACAAGCATTGAATGTCCAGTATGTTCAAGCAAACTTTTTTTGGTTTATTATACAACAGAAATCTCCTATGAGAGGGAAATATATATTCAGAGCTATGTGTGCCATAACTGTCTCTATAAGGAAAGTGAAATTTTCCAGCTCAACACAGGCGAACCCATAAGAGTCACAATGAATGTGCAATCTCCTGAGGATCTTGGCATACTCCTTTACAGATCACCATCAACAACAGTGTTAATTCCGGAAATAGCAGCTGAAATATATCCTGGAGAGAATTCAGAGGGGGGAATAGTATCAATAGAAGGTCTCTTGGATAATATCAGGGAAAGATTCAACACCATGATCCAGGACTTTGAGGGGGATCAGGAAGAACTCAAAAAAATATTCAGGTTTTTTGACGCCATAGACAAAAAAGAAGAAGAATCTTTTACCCTTATCCTCGAAGACAAATCTGGAAAATGCAGGATTAACAGCTCTAAGGCACTGATTGATCGCCTGAGCACGTTGGAATCCTGAATTCTTGCTTAATCAAAGGAGTACCCAAGAAATTCTCCAAGGGGACCGGCTTTTCTTACCTCAACATTTCCCACACCCAAGGTTTTCACATCTGCCATAACGTTCTTAAGGTAATTGGTGTAAAATGATGTCATTACTATGGAATCAAAATACATAACTCCATCATCGTTTTTTTGGCACTCCATTATTACCGGTTCCAGATAATCGATAGTATCAAGCATAGTATCACCGTGGGTTTTCAACTGCGCAAGATTGTGCTTTTCCGATATCATATTGATGCCATCAATCTTAGGGATTTTATCTTCAAATTTATAAAATGCGTCTGTTACGTTATGTGGCGTATTATATCTGATCTTTCTGATCCATTTATACTCCATTATCCCTCCAAGCTTTTTTGGATCGTATTCTAATTTAATACTGGAGTAGTAGAGACCAGGAACTTTCTTCATAATATCCAGTGTTCTGGAAATTCCCCTATTTTCACCCAGGTATGCTATACTGAATCCTGGCATTCGCTCCTTCAGTTCCAGTATCAGTGCTGAAAATCTTTCCAGATCTTTCCTTGAGAAATTGAATATAATGTGATGCATCCCATCATGAAGATATTTATAATTCAGTACCACTGATGGTATAGCAAGCAGTTTTTCGTAATTCTCAATGGATGGCATTCCCACTTCTTTATTTACAATATAGTATAAATCCCCAGAGGTTCTGCACTGGAATTCCCTGCTGAATATCTCAAGATTCCTGATTGATTTTACTTCTTTTTTATCAACAAAATAACTTATGGAGATGCCATTCTTATCAAGATACAGAAACGAAGGCACATGATCCATAAGATCAGATAGGCTCCTGAAGACTTTTAATTCGCTTGCAATTGTTGCCTCACATTCCATATCTGGCATTCCATCCATTTCCTTTACGAGCACATTCACACATTTTTATTTAGATTAAAAGACTTTGTCCTTCAATTATGTCTTTATATATCTTTTTATATTTATAATGTTGTTACGAGTTGGAAGGAAGCTTTAAAACTCCGATGCCTTGGCACGGAGATACACGGACTCGCCTCAATGAAAGATGTGTATGTAACTATATGATTTCATATAGATGCTTAAAACTCTTAAGATTAGAATATATCCGGATGAAGATCAGAAAGTGCTGATCGAGAAGCATTTTGGTTCAACCAGATTCATCTGGAATCACTTTCTTGAGACGAAGAGCCATGAATACCATGACGGTGGAAACTCCATATCTGGTTTTCATATGATAAATGATCTGAAGAATCTGAAGAGCGAATATGAGTGGCTTAATGAAGTAAATTCACAATCACTTCAGCAGGTTTTGATGAAACTCGACACATCGTTCAAGTCATTCTTCAAGCGCAATACTGATTATCCAAACTTCAGATCAAAGAAGGATAACCAGTATTTCATTGTGCCACAGCACTTTTCATTTGATGAAGAGGGCATATATATTCCGAAGTTTAAAAAAGAGATAAAATTCAGGGACAAATCACCCATTCCTGAGACAGCAAAGCAGGTTGTCATAACGAGAGATGTTGATCGGTACTATGCATCAATCCCCTATGAAATAGAAGAAGAATTGCCTAAAGGTAAAGGCACAATCGGAATTGACATGGGTATCAAGGCATTCCTCACCACATCGGATAGATTGCAGGTTGAACCGTTGAATGCATTGAGGAATACAGAGAAAAAATTAAAAAGAGAACAGCGGAGGTTATCAAGGAAGAAGAAAGGATCTAAAAACAGAAAGAAGCAGATAGTGAAAGTGCAGAAAGTACATCAGAAGATCAAAGATGCAAGAACAGACTTCAATCATAAGGTATCGACGGCGATAGCCAAGCATTATGGTACTGTGATTATTGAAGACCTGAATATACAGGGAATGCAGAGAAATCACCATCTTGCAAAGAGCATAACAGATCAGGGATGGTACCAGTTCAAGCAGCTGCTCACATACAAGATGGAATGGAGAGATGCCGATCTCATTAAGATAGGCAGATATAAACCATCATCGAAGATCTGCTCGAAATGTGGAAACATAAAACACGATCTGAGACTGTCGGATCGCACATACCACTGCAATGTGTGTGGTCTTGCAATGGACCGCGATCTGAATGCAGCAATAAATATCCGTAAAATCGGATTGATAAAGGTAGGGAAGGGCATTTCCGAATTTACGCCTGTGGAAAGTGCTACAGCAGCGGAACTCTCAAAAGGAGGTCTACGAGTTGTCACTCAATGAATCAGGAACCTCCAATCCCTTGGGATGGAGGGAATGTCAGATATTGGAAACAATCTAAACAAATTAACATAGCGCAGAAAATATGATAAGGCTTAACGTGCAAAGCAGGGTAGTTAAATATCACATTATACAAAATTTAAAGTAAGGTATTACATAACACGGTATGGACAAGATCACAGGAAAGAAAATTCTCTTTACGGGAGGTTGCGGCTTCATAGGTTCTAATTTCATCAGAAAGATATATGATGGAAATGAAATAACAATTATTGACAATCTTTCAGGGGGTAAAGAAGAATTTCTATCAGATCTTATAAAGGCAGGGAAGGTCAAATTGATAAAGAAAGACCTTAGAAAAGCAGAATCCTTTCATGGTATGGGAGAATTTGATATGGTAATTCATCTTGCCGCAGATTCTGATGTAAGGCAGGGGGCAGTTGACCATAAATTTTCCCTTGACACGAATGTCATTGGAACGTTCAATCTCCTTGAATTCATGAAAGAAAAAGGCGTAAAGGAAATGATATTTGCATCAACCTCCGCAGTGACAGGAGATACCGAAATCCTTCCGACACCTGAAACATTTGGCCCATGCCTTCCAATTTCATCTTACGGGGCTTCCAAACTTGCCTGCGAGGGCTTCATATCTTCATATTCACATTACCATGGCATTAAAGCCTCAATATTCAGGTTTGCAAACGTAGTGGGAAGAAACTCAACCCATGGAGTAATCTTTGATTTTATCAATAAGCTTAAAAAGAATAACAAGGAGCTGGAAATACTTGGGGACGGAACGCAGAGTAAGTCATACATCCACGTCGACGATTGCGTGAACGCAATGATCCACATCTTCAACGAAACAAAAAAGACTGACATAGTAAACCTGGGAAATTCAGAAGTCACTTCAGTGAGGAAGATTGCAGAAACCGTAATTGAGCAGATGGGTTTAAAAGGCATACCAATGAAGTTTACAGGCGGTCCTGAAGGAAGAGGATGGAAGGGAGATATAAAACATGCATTTCTCTCCACAGATAAGATGACAGCAATGGGCTGGAAGAACCGATATAGCAGCGATGAGGCGGTAATAAAGGCGGTACAGGAATCATTACAACAGATTATGAATTAATAACCCTAACAATTAAGGGTAACACCATATATATTTTTTTGAGATTATTAATTGTGATAAAATGAAAGTTTCAGACCAGATGTTTATGGCAATTATAATCGCGACATTCCTTGTATTTGGTGCAGGAATGTATGTTGTGGGAAATGCAGGGCACAACACAGCTGCACCCAGTGCTTCAACTTCGAGCTACAACCTTACGATTGTAATAACGCACCAGAACTATTATAACTCAAGCATAACATCTCAGCCTAGATATTATGTCCTCGAGGGGAACCAGCTTGTAAGTTCGGCCAATATTTATGTGCCTTCATATGCAACAATCCACCTTACCATAATAGATTATGATAATGGAAATGCAACAGCCCCATCTCAATATCTCAATGTAATGGGCACACAAAACAACATGGAATTAATAGTGAATCAGACCAATGCACATGTTACCAACCAGAGCAGTACCGTTGGATCATATACCCATCAAGTATCAGCAGTATCCATTGCACACACATTCACTCTCTTCAACAAGAACAATCAGGAAATACTAAATGTGCCAAGCCCATATGAATCAACAGTTTATACAACATTTACCACACAGGGAGCAGGATATTTCACATGGCAGTGTGAAGCAGACTGTGGTTCAGGTGCAAGTGGATGGGGAGGAGCAATGGTAACTCCCGGATGGATGACTGGTTCATTCATCGTCCAATAAACACCAATACCTTTTTTTTCTTGTTGTAATATGATTAAATGGTAATTGAATACAAAGAACCTGATTTCACCCAAAATATTTTTAACTGGATTATTTCAAATTCAAAAAAATGCAGGATAAACCTGGCTCTAAGTGGAATGAGCGAATATAATCCTCATGATTTTGGTATTGAAACAAGCTTTAGTAAATTCATGGATGATGCAGGTTCAGTTGATTCGAAACTCAGGGAAACAATTTCTGATCTTTACGGCGTTAAGAAAGATGAAATTGTATTTACCACCGGCGGTTCAGAGGCAATATTTCTTGCAGCTCTTTATTTTAGAAATCCATTGGGGAGGGCGCTAATACCAGTTCCAGAATATGAGCCAATGTTCCGTGCACCGCATTCAATAGGGACAAAAACCATTCTTGTTAACGGTGAGGAGATCCAGCAGGAATTCAACAAAGCAACAGATCATGTTCTCATATCAAATCCAAACAACCCAACCGGTAGTGCAGCTATTAGCGATGGAATCAGAATGGTAATTGAAGATAGTCCGGAAAAGCTCTTCGTAGATGAGGCATTCAGGGATTTTTCCTTCAATAAGGAAGCTTATACCATGTTTAGCGATCATCCGGAAATTATCACATCCGTTACGGCAACAAAATTTTATGGTGCCGGGGCACTCAGACTTGGATGGATAATGGCTAAGAAGGATGTTGCAAGGAGAATACAGGCACTGAAGATGATCACCTCTGGTTCGCTTCCAATGTATTCATTGTGGATAGGGAATCAGATTCTGAAAAACAGGGAGCATTTCATAGAAAAGGCAAAGGGACGAATAGAAAGAAATCGTGAACAGATAAGATCATTTGCAAAGAAATACGGCATCAAAGCCACCGATCCAGGAAATGCCTCTTTTTGTTTTATCTACACAAACAAAGATGGGTATGAACTATCATCAGAAATCATGGAAAAGGAAAAGATCCTTCTGACGCCTGGTGTTTATTTTGGGTTGAAAAATGGCTTCAGATTGTGCATAACCGGAAGGGAAGAAGAATTGAAATCTGCCCTGGAAGACATTTCAAAATATCTTTAGGGTGTATTTGTGATAGAGAGCTGGAAGAAGATAACGTTCACGCAACATTATCCAAAGACCGACCTGTTCAGGTACAGAGCAATGTCATACCTTATGATACCTGAAAAAAATGAGATAAACAGATTTCTTATAAAGAGCAGCCGGGATAAAATCACATTTTACATCTGCAGCAGCAGTGAGGGATCAATGCAAATGCTGGAATCATTCTTCACAAGATTGTACCCATGCAGAACCGATCCAATTGAAAATCCTCTTCTTCAGGAACAGTCAATTATGGCAGTATACCGTCTGAAAATAAAGAAAAGTTCAGGAATCTTCTATTACCCTGCACTTCTGCAGAATATATCCATGATTGCCTCTGCAACTGAAAACTCAGAAATAGGTTATGAGATAGTCATAATGAATAAGAACAACAGGGGTTATGCAGTTCTCAACAGACTACATTTAAACAGTGGCAATGCAGATCTGAGAAACTTGAAATTCCAGATAAAAGGCATTTACCGGAGAGCTGAAAGGGAATCAAAAATCAAGCTAAAACCCATTAAAGGAAAGAAGTTTGCCGTTGTAAGGAAAAGGTTCAGTGCTGATCCATCAATGCTCATGAATTTTATTAGAATTCCGGAAGATGAAAGGTTGATTTGAGCAGCTATTTGTAAACTTTTTCTGTGTATTTCCTGCTTGTACCAAAGGGGATGAATGGCCTTCCATTGCCTCTATAGAACTTTGAGAAGAACTCCACATAAATCAGTCTTGCCCCCTGAATTCCCGGTTCAAAGATGGCAAGAATAAGGGTAAAGAGCTGACCTATAATGAGAACTATTACGCCAACAATAATGAGGGGAATTGAACCGGAAGAATTGGCAATAAACACCCCATCTACTAGTTCAGAAAGAACAACTGTTGCAAGAAGAACTCCTAGTATCCTTGTATAGGAAAGAACATGGCTTATGATTGATGGAATTTCCACAGCTGCCCTTCCACCCTCTCCGTAAAGGATCAAAAGTATTCCAGCGACAAGTATGGCTATATCAAGCGCAGCGTAGGGATTGGATATAAGACTTACATTATACCTATGCAGGAGAGAAAGACCGTAAATGGAAACGCTCCATACAAACATGAGCCATCCAACTTTTCCCACTATCCCCTTTTTTTCACCATGGTTTGATTCATTGATTATTCCCATGACGTATCCAAGGGTAATCATGAACAGGCCGAAGTACCCTGAAAAGAGGAGCATTTTTCCAGCAGATTGCAATGGGCTGAAATATGTTATGTGGTATCCAAAGATCTGTGCAGGCATGAATGTAAACCCGAAGAAGGAGTTAAAGACGATTCCAGCAATCATTGCGGCTATTGATCCGGGTATCAGAGCCTTAGCCAGAATCTTCATCTGGGATGGTGACAGGATCGTGGATACGAATCTTGTAATGGACCCTGGAAGTCTTACATGGGGGCCGGGGGTATTGAGCCTTCTGATGACCCATAACGATCCGAGGAGAATTATGAGTCCATAGCCGAAGTCTCCCACCATTATTCCAAAGAAGATTGGAAATGCCAGAGCAAAAACAATGGTTGGATCTATTTCGGTTTCCTGAGGCAGGGAATAGAACTTTATGAAAAATTCAAAAACTTTAAACCTGTGTGGATTTTTCAGTAATGTTGGAGGTTTTTCTTCCGTTTCAATGATTTTGAGGATATACATTCCTTCGGTTGATTTTGAAATTTCACTTTCAAGCGAAGGGATATTATCACTTGGAATCCAGCCTTCAGCTGCAAAAATCGAATCTGATGAGGGGAACTTTGATAGAAGCTCCAGCTTTTTTGCCTCTATCTCCAGTGCCTCGGCAATGATGGCAATCCTTTCATAATAATTTTGTGAAAGCTCCTTGAGATCTTCCTTTACCTCTGCTATCTCAGTAGTTACAGTCTTCTTTCTCTCATCAAGCATTTTGGCATATTGAACAGGAGAACCCTCCATTGAAGGGATATGAACCATTTGCAAACCCTGTTCAGATACCATCTTTGCAAGGGCAGGTTCATCATCCTTCAGAACCGAGACTGCAAGATAAAGCTCATTGATGTTTATGATAAATGGCTCCTTTAAAACTGATCTCAACTCTCCTTCCAGACTCTGTGACTTCTTCTCTATGATATATGAAGATATGACAGAATTATTGAAAATTTCAAGGTCAAGGCCAAGAGGCTCCAGCCTTCTGGCGACGGTTAACCTGTTATTGATATCCTTCAGATCTGTGTTTAGGTCCTCCAGACGTCGTCTTGCAAAGTTCATCTCGGTGTCAATATCTATCTCTTTCGCAGCCCTGATAACATCATCCGGATTGCTGAAAAGTGCCTTTTTTTGAATCGGGGCTGGAGGAAGCGCAGATAGATAATTCCTGAACCTGTTCAGCAGATTGAATATCTCATCCTTTCTCTCGTCAGAGGAAACTCCATTAAACTGAACCTTGAATTCTTGGGAGATATCTTCAAACTGTATTGTCCTGAGATCATGGAACAGAGTCAGCACTTCGTCTTTCCTTGACCTTGAGACGATTATCATTACCCTGCTCATTTCCGTAGGCTTAAACATAGATCTATTCCCTTATGATTTCTTTTAACCTTTCAGTGGCATATTCGTAAAGTTCATCATCAGTGCCCTTAAATTTCATTGCTGAGGTTTCCGCTTTCGTCTTTTTTATCTCCTTTTCCCTTATCTTATCCATCTCTGTCTTAAGGGAGATCACCTTTTCATTTCTTTCAATGGCCATCTTTGCGGTTAGTGACTTCAGCTTTTCTTCTCTGTCTTTCTTGGCAGCATTAATGGCATCCCTGCACTTCAGCTCTTCATCAGCAATCTGCTTCCTGCTCCTCTCTTCAGCCTCTTTTATGGCTTTAAGTTCCTCAATTTCATTTACCATATATTATCACCACCAGTGCAATGGCAAGTATTACTACTGAAACCCTTACTGCCAGAAGGATAAGCCTGTATCTCATGAATCTTATCTGGGACTCATTGAGTGGGCCTGAATAACTTCTCTTTTTCATGATACCATTAACGTTAATCAATATCACCCGAGGTTATTTTCTTTTTCACAATCTTCAATGTTGTGAATGTATCTCTCTCCATTTCATCAAGGCGCATTCTAATGTATTTCGCCTGGGCATTAAGATTTGGAATCAGGATGTTTTCAATGGCGTTTGATCTTCTTTTTGTCCTGTCAATTTCATGGAGTAGTCTCCTCATTGAGTTTTCTTTTTCTGCAACATTTATGAGCGATTTGAATAATTTCTCAAATTTTGAAATTGCCTCATCCACTGGAATTGGAACAGAAAGGGCACGATACTGCTCAGAGAGGACGGCCTTTTCGTAATCGATATTAAGAACTGGAATTCTCACACCCATTACATTTTTAGGTTTGATCCCAACATTTGATTCTCCCGACATGTATGCTATACGTTCAATGGTCATCATTCCAGATGCAATTTCTGCATTGATCATTGAGTTCAGGGCCTCTTCCACATCTTTTCTGAGGTTTTCCCTTAAACCTCTGATCTCAGCAGCAAGTTTGAGAAATTCCATAACAAGGGCTGATCTTTTCATTTTCAGAAGATCCAGACCCCTCTTTGAGAGCTTGATCCTCTTCCTCAGCTTGATGAGTTCAATCCTTGTCGGTCTGATTTCCATTGATGGCATTTTAGTTACTCTTCCATTTACCGTATTTTGAGATATGTTCCCTCTTGAGTCTCTTCATATCCTCCTCAGGCAATTCTGAGAGAAGATCATAACTTATTCCTAGAGTAGCCTCTATGGTTCTATCCTCATTGAGACCCTGAGCAACATACCTTTTCTCGAACTCCTCGGCAAACTTGAGATATAATCGATCATTGGCTCCCAGTGATTCTTCTCCTACAATTGCGCTGAGTGATCTAAGGTCTTTACCATTTGCATAGGCCGAATATAACTGATCAGCAACCCCTCTGTGATCCTCTCTTGTTCTTCCTTTACCGATTCCCTGATTCATAAGTCTTGAAAGTGATGGAAGAACGTCAACAGGCGGATATATGCCTTTTCTCTGGAGATCTCTGCTCATAACAATCTGACCTTCTGTTATATAGCCGGTCAAATCAGGGATAGGATTGGTAATGTCGTCACCCGGCATGGTAAGGATTGGAATCTGTGTAATGGAGCCGTTTCTTCCCCTTATCTTCCCGGCTCTCTCATAAATCATGCTTAGATCGGTATACATGTATCCTGGAAAACCTCTCCTTCCGGGAACCTCTTCCCTTGCAGAAGAAATTTCCCTCAGGGCTTCGCAGTAGTTGGTCATATCCGTAAGAATTACAAGGACGTGGTATTCACTGTGATATGCCAGAAATTCTGCAGCCGTCAAAGCCACCCTTGGAAGTATTATTCTTTCCATGGATGGATCGGAGGATAGATTAAGGTAAATTGCAGCCCTTGAAAGGGCTCCCGTGTTTCTAAACTCATTTATGAAATAATTTGCCTCCTCGCTGGTTATTCCCATTGCCCCAAATATGACGGCAAACCCCTCATCCTTGCCAATAACCTTTGCCTGTCTGGCAATCTGCGCAGCCAGCATATTGTGTGAAAGACCGGAACCTGAGAATATGGGGAGTTTCTGTCCTCTAACCAAAGTGTTCATTCCGTCAATTGTTGAAATACCGGTCTGAATGAATTCTGAAGGTTCTTCCCTTGAATAGGGGTTCATTGAACTACCGACAATCTCAAGTTTCTCCTTTGATACAATAGCCGGTCCCTGATCAATAGGTTCTCCAAGACCATTGAAGATTCTCCCAAGGATTGAATCTGAAACAGATATTCTGGAAGCTTCTCCAGTAAAACGAACGACTGTATTCTTATTGTCTATACCTGTTGTTGGTCCGAAGACCTGTACGACCGCCATGCCTTTACGAGTATCAAGAACCTGACCTGATCTAATTTGGCCGTCTGGCGTCTCAATGGATACCATTTCATTGTAACCTGCATTGCTAATACCCTCCACAAAAAGTAATGGTCCGCTGATCTCCTTAATGCTTCTGTAGCCTACTTTAACCATATTACACACTCTCCAAGACTTTCTTAACTTCCTGAGCAATGCTCTCTTTCATCTCATCATGATATTTCTGGAAATCAGGATCTCTTACCTCTTTCATCCTTGAGATAAGGTTTCTGCATTTCATCTTCTGTAGAGTTGCCATCTGAGCTCCTTTAGAAACTGCCTGGTCTTCCATATCCCCAAGATACAGTATACTCTGGAGCATCAGGAACTGCTTATTCATTGAACAGTATTGATCTATTTCGTCAAAGGCACTCTGCTGGAGGAAATCTTCCCTTATCATTCTGGCAGTGTCAAGGACAACCTTTTCCCTGTCAGGAAGAGCATCGTAACCCACAAGCTGCACAACCTCCTGCAATTCAGCCTCCTTCTGCAGGATTGCCATTGAATTTTTATATATCTGCGGCCAGTTTTCAGAGACGTTTTTTGAAAACCATGGCAGAAGCTCATTCTGATATAGTGAATAGCTGTTAAGCCAGTTTATTGAAGGGAAATGTCTTCTTGATGCAAGGGAAGCATCTAGTGCCCAGAACACCCTTGTAACCCTCAACGTATTCTGTGATACCGGTTCCGAGATATCTCCTCCCGGGGGTGAAACCGCCCCAACTATTGTGATTGATCCGATCCTCTCAGGCAACCCAAATACCCTTGAATTCCCGGATCTTTCATAAAATTCTGAAAGCCTTCTTCCAAGATATGCAGGATATCCCTCTTCACCGGGCATTTCTTCAAGTCTCCCGGAAATTTCTCTGAGAGCCTCAGCCCATCTGGATGTACTGTCAGCCATTAGTGCTATACCGTATCCCATATCTCTGTAATACTCCGCAATGGTAATGCCTGTGTAAATGCTTGCTTCTCTTGCAGCCACGGGCATATTGGAGGTGTTTGCAATCAGTATGGTTCTTTCCATGAGAGGTTTTCCGCTCTTTGGGTCCTGAAGCTCTGGAAAGGTCGTGAGGATCTCAGTCATCTCATTTCCTCTTTCTCCGCATCCAACATATACCACAATATCACTGTCAGCCCATTTTGAAAGCTGATGCTGGACGACTGTTTTTCCACTACCAAATGGGCCTGGAACAGCAACGGTTCCTCCCTTTGCCACTGGGAATAAGCTGTCTATAACTCTCTGCCCTGTAATCAGAGGTATCTGTGGTGGAAGTTTGTTTTGAACTCTTCTTGAGACCCTGACAGGCCATTCCTGCTTTAATCTCAAATCTACAATACCAGAGTCAGTTTTCAATTTAGCAATAGTTTCTGTTATGTTGAATGATCCTGATGAAATTTCTGTAATCTCTCCTGACATTCCTAATGGAACCATTATTTTGTGAAGAATAAGTGAGGTCTCCTGCACTTCACCAATTATATCGCCCTGACCAACCTTTGTGCCCTTGGATACGGTTGCTTTGAAATCCCATTTTTTGTCCTGATCCAGTGGAGGTGCCGTATATCCTCTCATTATGAAATCTCCCGTCTTTTCTCTTATGACATCCAGTGGTCTCTGTATACCATCATATATGGATTTAAGCAAGCCAGGCCCTAGTTCAACTGATAAAGGTTTTCCTGTGGATTCCACAGGCTCACCAGGTCTTATCCCAGTGGTATCCTCATAAACCTGAACCGTGGCCTCATTTCCAGAGATCTTGATTATTTCCCCAACAAGACCCATCTGGCCTACCTTTACTACATCATACATTCTCTGATTTTCTATTCCTTCTGCAATTACCACTGGTCCTGATACCCTAATAATTACTCCCATAATTTCACCTGTTTAAATCGATCCCCAATACTCTTTTTGCAAGCTCGGATAGAGACTCTTCTTTCCTGATCCCAGGAAGAGGAATAAACATGATAAGAGGATTTGTTGAGGTCTCCACCGTAGAAAGAAGTTTTCTGTCCATGTGCTCCTTAAACGATTCGGAGACAAGAATCATTGAATACTCCTTGGAATTCATAAGGTCCAGAAGCACTTTAATTCCCGCCTGGCCCTCTTCATCATAGGAATCCGAAATTCCTATTAGCTTAAAGCCAAGTGATATGTTTCTCTCTCCTATAACCGCAATTCTTCCCTTTCCGCTTTCCTTTATCATTTCACACCATTATCAATAGTTCCCTTATCTTTGCAGGTTCAAGTCCATAAACCTTTCCATTTACTATCTTCCTAACATTATCCCTTTCATTTTCAGCCCTAAGCATTACAGAAAATATGGAACCCAGAGAATTGCTCTGTGTCGAAAGCAAATCAAGATATTTTTTAAGTATTGATCCCTGTATTTTCTGCTCTAGCATGGGCATACTCATCTTTGTATTCTGCTCCCTTTCAATACCCACAGAGAGCAGGTCTTCAATCACCTTTATATGATCCGGATTGCCTGTAAGCTGATTAAAGAATTCCTCAAGTCTTCCGATTTTTATGTTACCAAAGGGTATCAACCCCGGTAGGAGTAAATCAAAGGGGAGCTTAAGGTAATGCCCCTTCATCAAAATCATAATGTTTCTTTCATCAACCCTTGCTTGAAAATAACGCATTATTGCCCCTTCATCCCCTCTAAAAAATTTTATTGAGTTCATCAATCTTTCATAATGCATTATATCAAGGGAATAAAGCAATATGGAAATATCTCCGGTTTTTCTGAAATTATCCATATATTTGAGCATTTCAATTCCATAACCCATCTTCACCAGGTATTTGGAAATCGACTCAATATCACCTTCCTCCGACATAATGTTGTAATCTTCCTTGGTGAGGAGAGAGGTTCTCATCCCAATTGGCACCTTCTTATCGTTTACAATGAATATATCAGATTCGAATATGGATCTGTTGAGAAATTTAGCCGTAAGTAGAGATTTTATACTCTCAATATCCCATCTTGATAAATAAGCCGTGATAAAGGGTCTTGCTGAGGGAGGGGTCCCTTCTGCCAGCCTTACAATGATCTCGATCATTCTCCTGTTAGAAGCAATTTCCACAAGATTCTTACCTTCATATGTATTGAAAAGTTCAACTATATCCTTCTTGAATGAAGTTTCATTTAGGATTCTTGTAATTTCTTCAAAATTAGGAGCATCGCTAAGCCTGTTGATCTGTTCACTGTTGAGAAGCTCTGTCTTTATAAGTCTGCTTCTGCCATAATTGCCGGCAAAGGAAATTTCCATCAGTTTGCACCAATATTTTCAAGTATTCTGGCTTCTAACTCTGGTTTTATCTCTTTAAATAGCCTGTCTATCCTGAAATCAATAATCTTTTCAGCATTTGCTGAATAACATATGATACCCATTTTTATGGATGGGTCTTTCTTCATATTTATTTCCTTTTTTTTCCCTTTTAAAAACTCAAAGTCTTCGGGAGAGCAATTGACAATAAAATCTCTGCCCAGTTCTTTCTCTGCTATTATCAACGAATCGGAAAGTATATCCTCATATTCCTTTCCTTTCTTTAATTCTTCAAGCTTTGAAGCAAGGTGCTCCATGAGAATATTGACAATTTCTGTTTTTCTATTCAGGATTATGGAATTCTTTTCCATATTAATGGAATCATGCTCTCTTCTTCTGTTCACATCAATATCGGAGATTAACCTTGCATTGAAATCATCCTGCAGGGTCTTTAATTCCTCCGTTGATAACTTGGCTATATTATCCAGTTCTCCAGCACACTGACTCCTAATATAAGCAAGGCGTTCTTCTCTGTTTTTTTCTATATCAGCCAGAATTTCTTTAAGGGCCATTTAAACCTTCACAGAATTCCGAGCAGTAATACTATACCCAGAACCAATCCTATGATCCATAGCGTCTCTGGAATAACAAAGAAGAAGAGAACCTGACCAAACTTCTCTGGTTTCTCAGCTATTATTCCCATTCCAGCAGCGCCTATTCCCTGCTGTGCCATTCCCGTACCTATAAGACCCCCCATGATTGCTATTGCTGCGGCAATGGCTACCAAGGGATAAGTTGAACCTGTAATCGCTACCATTAACTTTCCTCAAGGCTAATTATCCTTACTTATTTAAAAGTGTTTGCAAAGGTTATTAAAGGGATGAAATAATAAAAAAAGAGCAGATCATCACATCCCGAAAAATATGCGAAAAGTAATGATTTTTATTGAATTTCACATTATTATGATGAGCTATCATTAAGGCAGGTTTCACAAACACAATCACTAAAGTTATTTTTTAACCATTGTAATTTCTCACTTGAAACTGCTTTGAAGGTGCACCAACATGGAATTGAACTACAGCACTCAAACTGCTCTCCACAATTCCCGCAAATTTTGTGAGTCATATTTATTATGAATCTGTTCTGCGATTATAATTTTTTAGAAAATTGCGACAAATAAATATGACGCATGAAGATTGGTATTCATGGACTCTAAGGACAGAGAGATTCTAAAATATCTTTTCATAAACGGACGTGACAAGGTCTCTGATATTTCCAGGGAGCTCAATATCCCAAGAATAACTGTGCATGAACGAATTGAGAGGATGAAGAAGGATGACATCATCAGGGGATTTTCAGCTATACCAAATTACCACCTTCTTGGTTATGATGTTACTGCTTTCATTCTCGCTTCATTTGATCCAAAGGGAGGTATATCCCAACGGCAGCTTGCATCGGACATATCAAAAATTCAGGGAGTTGCCGAGGTTCATATCATTGCCGGCGAATGGGATATGCTAATAAAGGCACGGGTAAAGTCAACAAGGGACCTTGGAAAAATAGTTCTTGAAAAACTTAGAGAGATGGATGGTATAGCCAGAACAGCAACACTTAATGTTTTTGAATCCATTGAAAATCAGGAGCTTATCTTATGAACAATGAAGAATCGGGAGGAACGATCTTAAAATTACAGAACGGGAAGATCACATGGCTAATCTTAAGCAACCCAAAGAGACTAAACTCAATCTCAGAAAGGATGGCTGATTTGCTTGCCCAGGAACTGGAAAAAGCGGACAGTGATTCTCAGACAAAGGTGGTGATTCTCAGGGGAGAGGGGGATAATTATTCTTCAGGAGCCGATTTGAGTAAATTCGAAACAGGAAATCGGATTAAAGCAATGGAATTTAGAAACAGCATGAACAGAGTGGTGCTCACAATGAACTCCATGAAGAAACCAGTTATTGCACTTCTTCATGGTTACTCCTTGGGCGGAGGTCTTGAAATAGCAGAATCTGCAGACATTAGAATTGCGGGATCGTCTGCAAAAATAGGACAGCCAGAGATTAAGATAGGTATAAACGCAGGAGCGGGAGGAAATGTAATCCTACCTAAACTCGTTGGGCGAGGAAGAGCACTATACCTGATGCTTACAGGTCAGATCATAACGGCCGAACATGCGATGAATTGGGGTCTTGTGGACTTGGTTTTTAGAGATGAAGAGCTCTTCTCAAAGGCACAGGAAATTGCGGAAAATATAGCTGGAATGCCTGAAGAAACCATATCAACCTGTAAGAGGCTTGTATACGAATCTCAGAACCTTACTGTTGAAGATGCACTTAAAAGAGAATCAGAGGGGTTCGCAGATCTATTCACATCTCCAGAAACAATGAAGAGGATCGACAAGTTTTTGAAGCGATAAGTAACTTCGAAATCACCTAGAATCCATGGCGTGAGGAAAAAGAACCAATCTTAATCTGACAAGTGTTGTCAATTACCAATCATTTTATAAATTTAAGTAATTGGCTTTTTAATGTTTATAGTTTCAACAAAGAACTGTCTCAATACTGCAATAGAAATTTGTGACAAATCTGATTTTCATCTCATAATGACTGAGGTCAAGAGGTTCCCAGATGGGGAACTCTATGTCAGGGTTGTGGAATCTGTAGAGGGGCAGGAGGTAATGGCAATTGGAAACACAAGAGAAGACGGAGAAGCACTGGAATTCATGCTTCTGCTCAATGCCCTCAAAGAAAACGGCGCATCAAAGATTATTGCATTCCTGCCTTATTTCGGTTATGCCAGGCAGCATATGATCTATAAACCGGGAGAGGCAATATCATCAAAGGTTTTCACACATATGCTCTCTGAATATTCCGATGAAATAATAACAATAAACATTCACGATAATTCAACAAAGAAATACAGTAAAAAGAAATTTGTTGTCATCAGCATGGTAAAACACATTGCAAAATATTTTTCACATA
Organism: Thermoplasmata archaeon; assembly: GCA_021809755.1. Classification (GTDB taxonomy): domain Archaea; phylum Thermoplasmatota; class Thermoplasmata; order Thermoplasmatales; family Thermoplasmataceae. The sequence goes on along the minus strand of JAJZJZ010000008.1, from coordinate 19,443 downwards.
TGGACATCGGCCTAATAGTTGCGCCAGATGATGGTGCTATGGAAATAGCCAGAGAGGCCGGGGAAATATTGAATGTTGATTCAAGGCATCTGGACAAGAAACGCATCGATTCAATAACCGTAAGTTATTCAGAAGCTAGATTTGATGTAAGGGGGAAAAATATACTCTTAATTGACGACATAATATCCACTGGCGGAACAATAAAAAAATCCATAAAACTGCTCAGGGAAATGGGGGCCAATAGAATTTATGTCGGTGCGATTCATGGAATATTCATAAACAATTCCGGCGATGATATTGCAGGTATGTGCGATGAACTGGTAGTTACGGATACCATCTATTCGAGATACAGCAAAGTAAAGATATCAGATTCCATTGAAGAGATAATAAGTGAGGTGGCATAGTTGGAAGATCAGGATCTAAGATCATGCAGAGAACATGGGCCATTCAGGGGGGAAATCTGCCCTGTTTGCGGTGACGAAGGCAGGGGGTTGATGCACCCGGATGAAATTGAAGGAGTTAGTAGAATCCTGGCAGGGATGCTGAGACATTTTCCTGAAAATTATGGAGTAAGGATGGACCCGCACGGATGGGTTAGGATTTACACAATCGTTCCTGCAATAAGAACCCAGAGAAGGAGATACGGCTGGATAACCCCATATCATATAATCGCCCTAGCTAAAACGGACCACAGACAGAGGTACGAGGTTAATGAAAGGGATGAGATCAGGGCAACATATGGTCATACGATTCCGGTTGATCTTTCCGATCTTCCAGTTGAAAACATACCTGAAATTGTCTATTACCAAACCACACCCGAAGAATACGAGTTCATTATGGAAACCGGAATAAGTCCATCCGACAAGACGTACGTTCACCTTTCATCCACATACAGGAAAGCGTATGTTTCTGGTCTATTTCATGTGGATAACCCACTGATTCTTGACGTGGATACAGAAAAATACATCGAATCTGGAGGAAAGATATACAGAGCATCTCACGAGGTATATCTGTGTAAGGAAATTTCTCCGGAATTCCTCAAAAAATCTGAGGTCGAAGAAGTGGAACTCACAGAGGATGAACAGGAAGATATTAAGAGGGTCAAGATGAAGAGGGAAGTAAGGGCCCGTGATCAGCAGGACCTAGCTTAACTCTGGGAGATTCCCGATTATGAAGGATTCCAGTTTTGAAATTCCCTGTTCCATAGCAGATTTTATGTCATACTGGTTCCTTGTATAGTTCTTTACGTTGAAATCCAGGCTAAGTTCCTTTACAAATTTTATGCCCTTACTTTCTGCAATTTTTCTATACGCTACTTGTCTGTTCCTATCTATGCTGTCAAGACTTCTTTCCGTCATAATAATCTTGCAGTGATCTGCCATGGTAAGCGCCTGATCCTGATGTTTGTATATATTTGAATCCATAACGATCTCTGCAGAATCTGGAAGATCTTTATAATTTACTTGTGGAATGGCAAAAATATCTGCCTTCTTTGCTTCAGTGGAAAGTCTCAAATCAATTCCTAATCTCTTTATCTCTTTCTCATAATAAGTCAACAATCTGTTAAATTCTATCTTCTTAAAAGGATCAGTTATCTTTCTAAGATCTCCCCCAATATTCGCTTCCTTTTCATAGATTGTAACTTTTAAACCACTTTCCCTAGCTTTCAGGGCAGCTTCCAGTCCTGAAATCCCACCTCCAGCAATGGTGATTTCACCTCTCAATCCTGTGAATTGTCTCCTCGTCAGTTCAAAGCCCGTTCTTGTATTTACTGTACACCTCACTTCTCCATATGATAGATCTCTACAGGCCTGATTGCATCTAATGCACGGCCTTATTGCTCTGTTTCCGTTCAACATCTTTGAGGGGAAGAATGGGTCAGCAAGCGCAGGCCTTCCAAGAGCGACAAAATCTACTGTCCTCAATGCCTCTTCCACTGATTCGGGAGTTGTCATTGATCCAACGATCATTGTTTTGATCTTTGGTCTTCTTGGAAGTTTCTTCAGAATATGCTTCTCATCGGAATAGAATGAAGCTGAAGACCCTGGAGGAGCAAACCTTCCTGCAGAAAAATGCACATAGTCTATATTTTCAAGAGATTCGGCAATCTTCAATCCATATGAAGCATCATATCCATCGGGGTCATCCTCATAGAGGCTGAGCCTTATTCCCACTGGAATTCCTGACGAATCGCGTGTGAGGTTTACAATCTCCTGAGGAAACGTGAGACTTCTTTCAAACGAACCACCATATCTGTCCGATCTCATATTCAATGCTGGAGAAAGAAATTCCTGGATCAGATATCCATGTGCTCCATGGATTTCAATACCGTCAAAATTGGCTATTCTGGCTATCCTTGCCGCGGACTCAAAGGCTTTTCTAACCTGTTCCATATCCTCCTCTGTCATCTCTGAGGGTTTATGACCCATATAATCCACTGCTGAAGGGGCAATAATTCTTTCATTATTGGGTGATAAGGCCTTTCCCCCAGCATGAAATATCTGGAGAAAAACCTTTGACTGATGCCGGTGAATACTCTCTGTGAGTCTTTTCAGTTTTGGTATATGATCGGAAACACCAATTACCATCTCATTTCTTGATCCTTTGGCAGAGTCCATAAAAACGTAAGAATATTCTGTTATTATGAGTCCAAACCCTCCAAGTGCCCTTTCTTCCAGATAAGATATGTGGTTGTCATTGGTGACTCCGCTTGGATCAGCGAGATTTGAAATCATGGGTGCCATTACAAATCTGTTTTTAATCCATGTTTCTCCAATATGTTCCCCGGTTAAACTCTTCATGACGCATTATTGCCCATTAATATTTAAGAAAACTTACTTTTTTCCTCCGAAGAGTTTCAAGTACAGGATACCTGCAGCAAACTGTATGCTACCTCCAATAACAAGGGGTAGGGGAATAAAAAGATCAGTGAGAATCCCTGAACCTCCAGATGTTAGTTGGGACAATCTACCAGCAGTGGCCTGTAGGCTTGTACCAGCACCAAGGTCACCCTCCTTCAACTCTGAAATATTTATTGTGCTCCTAGACGGTGTACCATAGCCTGCCACTGTCATCCTTCCCACATAGAGAATTGCTGCAATGAAGAAGAAGGGTGAAAGGGCCAGAGGGATCATGAGAAGACCTTGTAACATTCTTGCATATGCACCAACCTTCGCAGGGTTCTTCATCCTATTTGCTGTCTTTACAGAAAGGTATGATCCAATTGCAGTGGCTATATAGGAACCGGTGAACATTATTCCCAAAAGAAATGTAGATACTCCAAAGGCAACATGGAACCATGCTGATATTATTGCCATTGAGAGCCCAATTCCTGCTCCGTTTATGCTGTTTGACAGAATTACCTTTCCAAGAAACCTCCTAGAACCTTTCTGGATTAGCCCATGTTTTTTCATTTCCCTCTTTCTTTCCGAGACAAATATTAGGGATATTAGGGAAATGATCATAAGGATAGCAGAAATCCCAAAAAGAAGCCTATAAGAATATATTGTTCCAACTGAATGAGAAAGAAATCCCTGTCCAATAACAAGACCTCCACCAAATACAGAGAAAAGACTTCCTATGGTTGTTATAATGCTGATCTTCTTTACCCTTTCATTAGTATTTGGCCAATTGTTCCCAATTAGAGCAGTTGTTCCCGGTGAGAAGGCACCTCTTATAGCTCCCGGACCGCCTCCAATTCCACCTATAACTGTTAATTCTATCAATATGGGTTGTGTAGTTAAAAACAATGTTAGCATTGCAAAAATTGGAAAAAGTTCAGAAATAATTAAGGAATATCTGTATCCAAACCTGTCTCCAATGATGCCCATTAATATTGTCTGAAATACTGTAAAAAGAATCAAGAAGAATGCAAAGAATCCAATGGTCACTATGTTATAGCCAAGAACAAACAGATATAGTGGATAAGATATTGCAGAGAAGCTCAGTGCGATACTTCTGGATGCCCTTGAAACCTCAAGAAATTTGAACGTTAGATCGGTCTTCTCAGGCATATACCCATATGCAAAACAAATTAAAAGAGTTATAGAAACCAAGAAATTGTAAAAGGAGTAAAGAAATTTCTAAACCGTGGGTAAATTATGGCTAACAAATGGTTAAATTTTTATTGCTTCTTACTCTATGGCGTTAAATGGGGCTGTGGGGTAGCTTGGTATCCTACGGGCTTTGGGAGCCTGAGACTCCGGTCCAAATCCGGGCAGCCCCATCTCATAAATAAAACCAGAGTTGACATTTCTTTTGAAACCACTTTCTTAAACCTATAGAATAAAAGAAGGTCACTATTTTGTCAAGATAGGTCCGTATGAAAGTAACGAAAACTTTCATTATCTTATCTATAAAGATTAAAAAACAAACCAACAAATTATTATATCAATAACTGTAACTGCTTATTTTATGGAGCAATTTTTCATTTTAGGTGGAAAATATTCCCTTACAATTTCTCTTTCAATTTTCGAAATATTGGTTGTGTTTAAAGCCCAATAGATTCTCGTAAATCGTATTCTGATGTCGATACAATATATTTTCCTATCAAAACATGCAAATTCATATCAATGAAACCGGTTGAATATCCAATTTGAATATTTTTGCACGTTCTATAATTGCCTTTTGAGCGGGATGGTCAAACCATTTTATTCCATATATGGTATTTCCCTTCCCTGTTCTATACTCTCTTAAGAAGACTACTAATTTAATTGTATCATAATCTAATAACGCTTTAAGAACATCTTTTTCAAATTCATTTTTAATGGCTCCAAGACAAATTTCGAACGCTGTTCGCTCTTCAACATTCCAAATATCAAAGGAAAGTTGAGATCCATCAATCTTCCTTTCACTAATGATGCTCTTCTCAACAAATTCCTTCTGCATCTTCTCTTGTAAATAATTAGTTGTATAACGACTCATCCCTTCTTTGCTATACTTTTCTCCCAGCTCACCTTTTACTTTATTTATCCAACTTTCTTTATATTCATCTGCGCAAGTGTTCTTAAAACATTTTCGAGTCAATATCTCATCTCGAAAAATTTTATTAATCAGCTCTATTATATCATTATTTCTTGCCATATTAAAGATAGGACAAGCTAGAAAATTAATTATTGTACAGACAAAAAAGATAAGGAATTACTGCATGAGAGGTATCCACTTACACGGGAAAGCGGATATAAGGGTAAGTTGGATGGATCAATTTAGTTTTATATTCAACTACGTCAGGCCATGCTACTAATTTCGTCTCAGAGGAAAAAAGTTTGGACTTCTATTAAAAGGAAACATATTTGCTATGTTCAATTAAGGTGTATAAGATATAAAGTGTAAAAGGCCATATATAGCAACAAACATTGGAATTTACGGTCTAAAAAATATTTATATCTCAATAATTAGTTATCAAAACTTCATTTATTTTGCCCCTTCCCTTACCATTGGAGTTAATATTTCTCGCAGCTAATATATTTGAAATGTTAAAATCAGAATAAAGTTCCATGATGAAAGGAGAATTAGAATTGCTAAGCATTAAGAATACCCCTGCTTTAGCAGCATCCCTGAATGTTTTTGCCAGTCTTCTCTGTTCTTTGTCGCCGAACCCTCCTGAACTATAGGACGTAAAATGAGACGTTTCCGAAATTGGCTGATATGGTGGATCCAGGTATATAAAATCTCCTTTTTTAGCCTCTCTCATTACGGTCTCAAAATCACTGTATCTCAATTCAACACCCTTAAGCGCTCCAGACACCTCCATTATCTGGTCATTGCTTGGAATATTGGGATTATTGTATCTCCCAAAAGGAACATTGAATTTACCAGACAAATTTACCCTGTAAAGGCCATTGAAGCAGTGACGGTTAAGATACATCATCAATGCTGCTTTTCTCACAGGTGTTGGGTCAGAGTTAAACTCATCTCTTGCAGCATTGAAATCTTCTTTGTTGTTTTTATAATCTATATTTTCAATTGACTCTATGAGCTCTCCTGGTCTATCTCTTATTATGGTATACAAGGAAATAAGGTCTAAATTAAGATCGGAAAGGATTGCGCTGGTAATAAGACCTCTATTCCTTAGTTCAAAGAACATAGCACCCCCTCCAACAAATGGCTCCATGTATTTATTGAAATTATCTGGAATTTTATCCATTATGGAAGGAAGCAAGCTTCTCTTGCCTCCTGCCCACTTCAGCATTGGTGATAACACAAAGAGACATGATAAAAAGCAATTAAAGGATTTTGAAGGAAAGCCACTTATTTCTTCTTAATTTTTCTTTCTAAACTGTTCTGAAAGATAAATATGTATTCATGCTTGAAGATGTAGAATCCTCCCACAAGTGCACGATATCTCCATAAATTCTCCTGATTTCTCTTGCCTTTTGTGTTATCATAATTCTTTACCACGATACTCTTTAGAATCAGTCCATCTTCAACTGCTGCATTCATCACCAGAAAGCCAAGGGGTTCAAGTTTTGAATCTGAGTATTTATCACCAATTACAATGGCCATGATTCCATTAGGCCGCAGAACCTTTTTTGAGTTCGTGATAACTTTCTTCAGGGAGGAAATAAAACTTTCAGTGTCTAATGCATTGGAAAGGTCCGCTTTATTGTCTGAAAAACGTATGATATCATGATAAGGCGGATGAAGAATTGCCAGTTGAAACCCCGGAAAATTAGTTTGATCAATTAATTTAGAGAAATCAGACGAGGTGCTGTCCGCACATTCTATCAAAACCTGAACATTTTCGCTGGATTTTTGGGATTCAATCCTTTCTTTTGCTTTTGTCACAATATCCCGATTAAGTTCGATTCCCAGAGCATTTCTACCCTGCATCTTACATTCAATTAATGTTGTGCCGCTTCCCATAAACGGATCAAGAACCCAATCATTTTTTTTGGTATATCTCAATATGAGCTGTCTGGGTATTTGTGGCACAAAGTTTCCCCAATACCAACCTAAGTGATTTCCGCTACGGTCTCTCTTCTCAAAGTTCCACAGGCTGTCTGTGAGGATATCATGGTAATCCGTCCAGCGATTCAGATTTATATCATTCACGCCATTTGTCTTTATTTCCGTTAAACTATCTAATAGCCTGTCAAGATAATATTTTGCTCTTTCCACGCCTTTGCTTTGAAGGATTTTTTCCACAAAGTATCCGTTGTTCGCAAAAAATTTGGTATTCTTTGCAAGCTCTTCCTTTATTTCTTCAAGAGTTTGAAGAGCTGCGATCTCTCTAATAATTTGCTCTAAATTGCCCTCCTCAATTTTCTCTTTATTCATTGTGGCGAAGACCCGGTTGATGAATCATTGGTTTGTGCTGGGGGAATCTTACTGCTGAACCATGATTCCAGAGTCATGTTCTTTGAACGTAATCTGTAGTTTGGGAAACTCATCCTTCTTCCATCTTTCAATTTTATGACAAGGACCTGGGTTCCCCTTGATCCAGTTATGGGATTCATTCCTTCTATATCTGAGTAATCAAAGGAAAGGTCAAGAGCACCTTTTTTGGTTCTAAAACCGTTTTCATAAATGAACAATCTTCCTGAACTGGCTCTTCTTCCTAAGGAGATACCAATAAGCACTATGTAAATCAGAAGGTAAGGTAGATAACCAGTTAAGTATGAGTAATTTCCAGTTGTTACGGTAATATAAATCGGGTAACCCATTACAACCAGAAGAATTGCAATCATTCCCACAAGACTTGGCCATAATCTGGAACCGAATTCTGCCACTGGAACCTCACCAGTGAAGGCATCCCCCCTTACCGGTGCATCGTTTGGACGTTTCTGAACTGCAGCATTTGCGGGTGAAGATAACTGTCCACTTGTTGAACTTCCTTGCAGGGTTCCCCCGGGGGTTGAACCGGTTTCAAAGTCGTAACCGCAACTTAAGCACTTCTTTGCCCTTTTTGTATTTGGATAACCACAGGAAGGACAGATCTTATTTGCCATTGAATAAAATTGCAGTTTACATTATAAAGATGTTCATTTCTCAGGGGTAGTTTTTTTAAGTCTGATGCATTGAAGTATGGGTGCAATATGACTGACAACAAAGAGAAAGATGGTAAGGACCCAATGAGAGATAAAATCCCCGTGCCTGAAGTAAGATTGCTTTCAGGAGAGGTCCTGGGAATACTTGTGCACAACGCTTCAAAATCTTCTAACTCTGTTGAATATAAACTGGATGATAAAAAATATTCAGTTAAATATGAATATTATGCAAAGAAGATGGGGGAAGAGGAAGGAATATACGATTCAATTCCATCTGAATCAGACCTGAAGGAAGCTGCATCTGTTGTCTTTACAGTAATGGGTTTACATAAAGGAATAAGAGAGGAAAAGGAGACTCAGTTGGAAATAACGGAAGGAAGAATAATCTCAACTCCAGACAGGGAAGAAGAAAAACTCTTGGAATTCCAAAGAGCTGTTCTAAAACTGGGAAGGCTCAATTGAACATAACTCACTCAAAAATTTATTCACTAACTTTTAACGGTCTCATAGAATTTGAAGAATTGTTCTCTTGATAAACTTTTTTCAAATTTACTATCTCCTAAGAAATTTTTTAACACGGCATTAATCATCTTATCTCTGCTTATGCCAAGAAATCCCATAACATGAGGATCCATTCCACATGGATTGATTCTTGAAAATCCTTCCAAAACTTCTGCAGTTAAATTTATCGATATCCCATGAAAGGCAACCCCTCTTACAATGGCCATTCCCAGGGAAGCTACCTTTCTATCTCCATCCGGCGAATCGTAAACCCAGATGCCAGGCTCATCTCCAAGATGACAATGAAATCCAAGCGATTCAATTGATTTTATAATTATTTCTTGAATCATGTTCACATACTTTCTCACGTCCACCTTCTCAGGGGTGCCAATTTTCATGATCGGGTATATGACAAGTTGTCCCGGGCCATGATATGTAACATCACCACCCCTTTCTGTTCTTATAACATCTATAAAGGGGAAGTTTTTTGGGTCCGGATGTCGACCCACGGTGTATACTGATGGATGTTCAAGAAATAAAATAATATCTCCTATGAGATCCTGCTCCCTTAATTCCCTCAATCGGTGTTGAATTTCCAGGGACTCTTCAAACCCGATGATCCCAAGATCAGCGGTTAGGTTTGAAGTGGAGTGGTTTATCATAGGCTATCTCTGCAGACTCCTTTACTGCTTCGGATATGGTTGGGTGCGGATGAATAGTAGATCCAAGATCTTCTACAGTAAGCCCGGATTCAATGGCCAGTGAAATCTCGCTTATTAATTCGGATGCATGTGGTGCAGCAAACCCTGCTCCTACAACTGTACCATCCTTGTCGTAATAAATAGATGTATGACCAAGGCTTGAGTTCATTCCCTGAGCTCTTCCATTTGCTGCAATGGGGAATTTAGTTGCATTTTCTGATTTTTTACCTGTATAAGCTACTTCAGGATCTGAATATATAACATAGGGCATTGCATAGTAGTCTACCTGACTGTTGATTCCAGATATATTATTTGCAACAATACCGCCCTCATAGAATGCCTTATGTGCCAGCATTGGCATTCCTGAAACATCTCCTACAGCCCATACATTTGTCTCGCTGGTCATCTTTCGTTTGTCAGTTTTTATGAAGCCATTTTCCATTTCAAGTTTCAATGTTTCAAGACCAAAACCTTCAATATTTGGCTTTCTCCCTGCAGTTAAAAGAACGAGATCGGCTGTGAGATTTGCACCTGATTCCATCTTTACATAGTAACGATCTCTCTTGTCAACACCGGCAACCTTTGCTGAGGTCATTACTCTAATTCCAAGATCCTTTAATCTGCGATCCACAGGCTTAATGAGCTCCGGATCCACTCCATTCAAAATATTTGGTAGCACTTCTATGATTGTAACCATTGAACCCAGCTTAGCAAAAGCTGTTCCCAATTCTATACCAATATATCCTCCGCCTATGACAATAAGTTCTTTCGGAATTGCTTTAACATCAAGGATTTCTTTGTTGTAAAGAACATCGTTGAATTTGTCCAGTTTAACAGGTGAAGAACCTGTTGCTATTACAAGATGATCACACTGGTATGTTTCCACACCTACCTGAACGTGATTTTTGTCCAGAATCATTGCGTTGCCCTTAACTATTCTAATCTTGTATGCAATGCATAAGGTCTCAATCCCTGAAGTTAGCCTGTTAATCATTGACCATTTCCAGTTTTGCCAGGCAGCCATATCAATATTATAATTCAATCGCACACCAGGCATAGTCTTGAGAAAGTTCACACTGCTTGCAAGTTCAATGAGTGATTTGGAAGGAATGCATCCGTAATTAAGGCATTCTCCGCCAACCTTATCTTTCTCAATCATCAAGACAGCTTTTCCTTTCTGTCCAAGCCTGATAGCAGTTGCATATCCTCCTGGTCCGGCTCCTATTACTATTGCGTCATATTTCATTTATGCATTTCCTCTCTATTTAATAAGAAAAGAAGTTGGATCCTCAAGGAACCCCTTCAATCTCATTATAAATCTCGCTGCGTCTGCTCCGTCTATTAATCTATGATCGCATGAGAGTGTGATATACATCATATCCCTCTCCTCACCGTCAATATTCAATCTCTTGACCACTCTGTGGACACCAAGGATTGCAACTTCCGGATAGTTAATTATTGGAGTTGAGAACAACCCACCTATGCTACCCACATTTGAAACTGTAAAGGTTGAATCCTGAACATCTGAGAGTGTCATCTTGTTCTCCCTTGCTCTCTTAGCTATTTCCGATATCTCCTTTGCAATCTGTTCAACGGATTTCCTGTCTGCTGATTTCAAAACGCCTACGGTCAAACCATCGGGAGTATCAATGGCAGTTCCAATATTGTAAGAGCTCTTCATAACATATCTTTTATTTGCGTCGTCATAAATGGAATTCAGTTTTGGGAATTCTCTCAAAGCAACTGTAACTGCCTTTATGAAGAACGGAGTATAGGAAATCTTTATTTCCTTTTCCTTAAGATTGCTTATTATGGCACTAAGTTCTGTGAGATCCACTTCCTCGCCAACTGTGAAATGCGGAATGATGCTTTTTGATTTTGTCATCTTCTCAAATATGATTCTGCGAAGCCCCTTAAGCTCAATAATCTGATCTTCCGCCAACGGTTTGATAGTTTGTACCTCTACCTTGGGTGACGGGCTCTCTTCAGATACCCTATGGACTATATGTTCGGTTGGTGCTGGAGCCGGTGCCTTTGATTCTTCAACATGGGAAGCCTGTGGCTCTGGAGTTGCGGCCTGAGGTGTGGGAGCAGCTGCTGCCTGTGCTTTCTCCTCCTCTTTCTTCTTTTGCTCAGCCTCTGCTTTGTCAAGGTCTTCTAAGGTTACCCTGCCATTCGGCCCCGTCGGCACAACATTATCAAGATCAATATTTCTCTCTCTGGCTATTCTCCTGATAGTCGGCGAAGCTACAACTTTTCTCTCTCCATCCTGATCCGCTGAATTATTCTCATTTTCGACCATATCATCTTCCTCTTTTATTTCTGTTTCCGGGGATGCTGTTTCTGCCTTTACCTCCTGTACAAGAGGGCCTTCCCCGTCGATTTCAATTATTGTTTTCCCTACTTGTACAATCTCTCCGTCCTTATAAATAATTTTCAATACCTTACCTTCGGTTGGTGAAGGTATGTTTACCGTGACTTTATCGGTCATGACCTCGACCATTTCCTGATCTTTCTTTAGGACATCTCCTTCCTTTACATGCCACTTTACGATTTCCCCTTCACTAACTCCTTCTCCAATATCAGGAAGCTTGAATTCATAAACCATAATTATCTAAACTCCTTTAATTTGCCAACAGCCTTCATTATCTTTCTTTCATTTGGAAGATAATAATCTTCAAGTCTGTACGGGAAAGGTGTATCTGGACCCGTAACTCTCAATATTGGCCCCATGAGATAGTCAATAGCCCTCTCTGCAAGAAATGCTGATATCTCTGCTCCCATACCCAAGGTCCTTGGAGCTTCATGAACAATCATTACCCTACCAGTTTTCTTTACGGATTGGAGTATTGTCGATCCATCATATGGCATTATTGTTCTCAGATCTATAATTTCTGCATCGACCTTATTCTTCTCAATAGCTGCACTTACAACAGGAACCATTGATCCATATGTAACAATCGTGAGATCATTTCCCTCTCTGACAATGGAAGCTTTTCCAATGGGAACCTTATACTCCTCGTCAGGAACATCCATCTTCACTGATCTATAGAGCTTCTTTGGTTCAAGAAATATTATTGGATCCTCATACTCAAGGGCAGACATAAACAGCCCCTTTGCATCGTATGGATTTGATGGTGAGATGACAGTTAGACCGGCAGTGTGTGCGAAGTAAGCCTCTCCGCTTTGTGAGTGATACAGACCTCCTTTTATGCCACCACCATAAGGTGTTCTTAAAATCATAGGAACGTTAAATTGTCCCCCAGATCTATATCTTAATTTGGCTGCCTGGTTAACAAGTTGATCGAAAGCCGTGAATATGAAATCCTGAAACTGAATCTCAGGTATTGGTTTCATGCCGTTTAATGCCATTCCTATAGACATTCCCACTATGCCAAGCTCAACAAGAGGTGTATCTATTACTCTATCAGATCCGTACTTTGCCTGCAAGCCTTCAGTTACTCTGAATACACCACCATCTCTTCCAATATCCTCCCCTAAGAGAACCACGTCATTGTTTTTTGACAAAGCATAATCAAGTGTGGAATTTATTGCCTGAACCATGTTTAGCTGCTTTGAACTCAAAGAGCTTCACCCTTTTCTTCCTTGACCATCCAAGTCATTTCTTTATAAACATCATCATACATGGTCTCTGGTTTCGGTGGTGGAATCTTCTCCCTTTCATCGAATTTCTGGTCAACTATCCTCTTAGCCTCAGATTTCATCCTGTCTATAATCTCATCAGTGATATATCCAAGGTCTTTTAACCTCTTTTCAGCTATCACGATTGGATCTTGTTCACTTCCCTCAGTGATTCCTTCTGCTCTGTATTTTGAAGGATCATCGGACGTTGAGTGTGGTCCGATTCTGTAGCTGATGGCTTCAATTAACACCGGACCCTTACCGGATCGCGCTCTGTCAACGGCGTCCTTCGCTACTTTAAACGTCTCAAGGAAATCATTCCCGTCTACCTTGACACCATAAGCACCATAGGCCTCGGCTTTTTTCCATATCTCAACCTTGGTTTGTTTTTCAACTGGAAGAGATATTGCCCACTGATTATTCTCACAGAGAAATATCACAGGAAGATCATAAACAGAAGCCAGATTCATGGCAGCATGGAAATCAGGTGTAGAAGTTGAACCATCTCCAAAAGTTGTTACAACCACTCTATTCTCCTTTCTATGTTTAATGGCATAGGCTGCCCCCACGGCAAGAGGAAGGTTAGTGGCAACAGGGCTCTGAACCGACATAAAATTATGATCCTTGGCGTTGTAATGCGAAGGCATTTGTCTTCCCTTGGCTGAATCTTCGCTGTTTCCCATTATCTGATCAAGGAGAACTTCTACTGGAACCCCCCTGTGAATCATGAAAGGCACATCTCTGTAATATTCGTAAACGAGATCATCTGGATTCAAAGCCATGGAAACTCCAACCTGGGTAGCCTCCTGGCCAATAGTTGGAGTATAAAACCCGACCCTTCCCTGACGCTGGGCTGTTACTATCTTTTTATCGAACATTCTTGAAAGTATCATCGAACTATACGCTCTCAAGAATACATCTTTTTCTTCCTGACCATTAAAAACTTCTGTCATTTAATCAACCTCCTGGAAGCCCAGGCTTCTGCAGCTTTATATGATGTTCTCACAAGCGGCCCTGAAGCCACAAAGGAGAACCCTTTTTCGTACCCTATCTTCTCAAACATCTTGAATCTCTCCATTGAACAGTATTCAGTAACTTCTATCTGTTTCTTTGATGGTCTCAGATATTGACCGATGGTTAAAATATCCACACCCACACCCCTTAAATCATCCATTGTTTCCTCAACCTCATGATCCAACTCTCCATGTCCGAGCATTATGGATGATTTTGTTATAAGCGTGTTATTTCTCTCCTTGAAATATTTCAACACTTTTAAAGATTGCTCATAGTTAGCTCTATGATCTCTAATCTTTGGAGTCAATCTTCTTACAGTTTCCACATTGTGTGCCAGAACATCTGGATTAGATTGTAAAATATTCTCCAACAGCTCTTCATTACCTGAAAAATCTGGTATGAGTGCCTCCACGAGAACCCCTGACATCCTGATCTCATTGATAACTTTGGAATAATGAACGGAACCCTGATCTGGAAGATCATCACGGTCAACAGATGTAATAACTGCGTATTTTAGATTCATTGCAATAACAGAATCTCTTATCTTTGCAGGTTCATCTGGATCAACAGGCAGCATTCCACCATGTGTTACCGAGCAGAATCGGCAACCTCTTGAGCAATTGCTTCCAAGTATCATGAATGTAGCTGTGCCTGAATCCCAACATTCGGCTATATTGGGGCATCGTGCTTCCTGACAAACCGTATGAAGGTTTTTTTCCATAAGATTATGCTTAATGGAAATATAATTTTCCCCTGAGGGAATATTAACCTTAACGTAGCCTGGCTTCACGTAACATATATAATTAATCCATATACTAAATTATCGATGTGGTGCTGTTCTTTATATGCCGGATGAAAGAGATCAATGGCTGTAACCTCATTAATAAACCTTAGTTTTAATGGCAAAGGAATAAATAACTTTCAACAATAAATGTTCATGGCAGAAAATCAGAAGTGCTGGCTTAACGGAAAACTGATCCCATATTCAGAAGCAAATGTTCCAATTATGACCCACTCACTTCAATATGGAAGTGGGATTTTTGAAGGCATAAGGGCATATGAGACCCCGGAAGGTCCTGCGATATTCAGATTAGATGAGCATGTTAATCGTTTCATGAAGACCGCCAAGATATATATGATGGATCTTGGATTTACCAGGGAACAGATAAAGGAGGCAATTATTGAAACTGTAAGAGAGAATCATCTAAAAAGTGCTTACATCCGACCTTTTGCATTTTACGATGACTCCAAAGTTGGAGTTTCAACATACGGAAAGAAAATTAGTGTGTTTGTTGGAGCATTCGAATTTGGGAAATATTTCTCAAACGCTGATGCCGGTTTAAGATGCAAAATATCATCGCTTAGAAGGTTTGATTCCTCTTCGTTGCCAACTCAGGCAAAAGGGAGCGGTAATTATCTCAACTCTGTGCTTGCAATGAAGGAAGCCAGGAGAAGCGGGTTTGACGAGGCCATAATTCTTGACAGGAACGGAATGGTCGCAGAAGGGCCCGGAGAAAATATATTCCTTGTAAGGGACGGTAAACTAATAACGCCAGGAGAAGACAGTTCCATTCTCCTTGGAATAACAAGAATGTCCCTTCTGGAAGTGGTAAATGATATGGGTATCCACACAACTGAAAGATATGTTCACCGTGAGGAAATTTATGTTGCAGATGAACTTTTCTTCTGCGGAACAGCTGCTGAAATTACACCGATTCTCAATGTAGATGGATTAGATATTGGAAACGGAAAAGTTGGTCCTATTACATCGAAGATAAGGGATAAATTCTTCAATATTGTTCAGGGAAAGGATAGTAAATATTCAAAATGGCTTACGCCAGTAAAGTAGCAGGTTTAAACTCAGGTAATTATTTTAGAAAATGGAACAAAATCTCTCAGAATAAGGTTCCAATCCTCATTTTTTTCTATTATATCTGAAATTATGCCGAGCATTGTTTTTGTATCCTCTTTTAGTATGTAATATTCCGCAACCCAGAATTCACCATCAAATCTGTTTATCCTTAAAAGATAATCCAATCCGTTCTTTCTCGATTCTTGTTCAATATCCTTTATTATTTTATTTTCAGTTTCCGCTTGATATATCCTCTCCTTTACATCTATGGGTATAAAATTGGATTCATTTGGGTTTATCTCTCCACCAAGAATGTGTATTATTCCATTGATCTTCCCTGAAACCACTGATTTGATTAATCTGATCCATTTTGTTCTTACTGAAGCATCTCCTATATTTAGCACTCTCTCAGGAGGTCTGCTGATTAAACTTACCAAATAAATCTCGTTCTTGTCGTTGATCTCCTGCACTATATTGAATAACGAATCTCTCCGGCCTATATCCAGCACAGATATATCATGATTTTCAGACGCGGCCTTTAAAATAAAATCTGAAACGTCTTTTAATCTTGATTCATGGAAGGAGAACCGGAGTTCTATTTCGTTTCCATTCATCTTAATGCTGTTAAAATATACTGACGGTATATTCATAACTTCAATTAAGGGTTCAACATATGATTCCTTCTTGAATTCCATAATCCAGTAATCATTTGCTTCAACACTTTCTGTGGCTGTAAGAAATATTTGAAACCCTCTATCTGGATTACTCCGTTTTGGTATAGAGAATCTAATTAGATTCTTATCCTGATCTAGTTGACCCATTGCATTTATCTTGGCTGTAACAGCAAAATTAAATGGTTGTGAATTCTCTTTCATGATAAGTTTACATGTAATAAAGGGAGTATTATCCCATTCTTCAATAAGCATGCATTTATATTTTAAATTACCCTAATAAGGTTTTGTAACACAATTCTGCATGATTTCAAAATTAATATATTGCAATTTGGTATGGTTATTGTGAACGAAAATCTCCATAGGAAATTAGTATCAAGAACAGAGACCCTCAGGAAGATGAATGAGGAGATGGAAAATACCATAGAAGAGCTAAAACAGTCTGTCATCCACAATAGGAACATTTTGAATGGTATAAAGACCGATTATGAAATCTCAGAGGCATGGCTCAAGAGGCTAAAGAATTTAGCTGGAGACTCGGTTTATAGGGGGGCAGAAAGATGATTGATATGGGAAAACTTCAAAATATAGTATTCATAAGTGAGGATGAAAAAATGGAACTCATGGAAAACGAGGGAGAATACAAAGAATTGGTAAGGTTGCTGATGGAAGAGCACAAACAATATATGGATAATCTAGAAGTTGTATCAAATATCCACTCACAGCTAGCTGCGATTAACTATGATGTTCATGAAAAATTCATGAATACTCACAAGAACTCCATAGTTGTTAAATCATATATGGCAGAACTTAAGATGCTTGGAATTCCCATTGGTTCTGATCTGGATGAAATAAACAGGATTCTCGATCATTACTTAATACTTCATGAATTCCAATAGGAATTAATCTATCAAAAAATCCTTAGGAAATTTTTGTTTAAATAAAAGTTTGTGCAATTATGTAATGAAAGGATTAAGAATGAATCTAATCCAGACGTTTGGCAATAACTTCACTTAAATCCTGAATGTTCATCTTATCTTCCCTGTTTGTTGTTTTTCTTGCGTCGTCTAGCATGGTCATACAGTATGGACATGCAGTGACAACTGTTGAGGCATTAATCTTATCTGCCATCTCTATACGTTTATGGGAAACCATTGTACCTTCAGTCTCCTGCATCCATAGTCTGCCTCCGCCGGCACCACAACAGAGAGCCTTGCTTTTGTTTTTCTCCATCTCCTCAAAGTTTTCTGTGAATGATCCGATAATCTCTCTGGGAGCATCGTATATCTTGTTGTATCTCCCAAGATAACAGGAATCATGGTATGTATACTTCTCACTGGAATCTGAGGTTAATGCCTTTACGCTTATCTTCTTATCACTGATGAGCCTGTTAATGTATTCAGAGTGATGATAGACCTCAAGTTCAACACCATATTCCTTGTATTCATTTTTCAATGAATTAAAGCAGTGTGGACAGGCAGTTATGACCTTGTGAATCTTCTTTTCCTTGAATGTTTCCACATTCTGTTTAATCATCATATCTGCTAAATACTCATTTCCGGTTCTCCTTGCCGGATCACCCGTGCATTTCTCCATGCTACCTAGAATGGCAAATTTAACCCCTGCTTTTTTAAGTATCTTTGTGACAGATTTTGCTATATCCTGATTCCTGCGATCATAGGATGCAACACATCCAACCCAATACAGAACATCATAATTTGCATCTGGGTTCTTTGAGAGGTCAACAACTTCAAGATTTTCTGCCCAGTCTCCCCTCGTTGAAGGGTCTATTGCATAGGGGCTCGCATAAGATTCAATATTTCTGAAAAGATCAAGGGATTCCTTAGGGGCCTTACCCTGATTCAGAACAAGTGATCTTCTCATATCTATTATTTTAGGCACATGATCAATCATTACTGGGCACTGCTCAACACATGCCATGCATGTGGTGCATGACCAAAGGTCTTTTTCCAATATGGGATCTCCTATGACCGTCTTGAAGACTTCATCTGGATTTCCCTTGTTCTTCCTATATTCCTTGCCCTGTGCCATAACGGTTTCTCTTATGTCCCAGATGATATCTCTTGGTGAAAGTGTCTTCCCGGTCATGTTTGCAGGACAGTTATCTGTGCACCTGCCGCATTCTGTACAAGAATAGAAATCGAAGTAATCCTTCCATGTGAAATCCCTGATGTCTGTCGCACCAAATCTTGTTTCTTTCTCAAAATCTATTGGGAGAGGTGTTGCCTGAGTACCTGTTGAAAAGAGTACATTAAAGGGAGCTGCAAAGAGGTGAAGGTGCTTTGATCTGGGTATATAAATAAGAAATACCATGAAATCCAGTGCATGAATCCAGAAGGCTGACCAGAAGATGTAATATACATATGAAGACGGTGCCTTAGGAATAACCGAAGCCAGAGCATATGAAAAAGGTTCCAAATAATGGGGTGCTCCGGATCGAACTACAAACGTATATCCACTCAGGAGCCCCTGCATGTCAAGAATTGACATTATGAAGTAAGTGACCATGAGAAGCCCTATGAGAACTAATATAAAGGCCGCTTCAAAACCGTTGAATCCTTGATATCTCTTTATCTTAAGCCCCCATCTCCTCACGGCAGCATAGATAACATCTGCAATTACTATGGCTGCAAATATATTAACGGTGAAGAAGATGATATCAGTGAGTATACCTGGAGAAAATAGCTGATGACCAAATATGGTAACATAGAAGAAGTCAACTGAATATGCTCCAAAAACTATAAATCCCCAAAACATAAGTGCATGCATTATTCCCGCAAAAGGGTCTTTAAAGAGCTTCGCTTGAAGGAAGACATTTCTTATGAGTATGTAGATCCTTCTCCCAAGATCAAGCTTCATGCGAGGCTTTTTCAACGGAATTTTTAATGCATCCCATAGGATTTCATACAGTTTATAAAAGAAAGCGAACACAGCAATGAGTATACCTGCCAGCACTAGAATCGAAACTAAATTCATATCAAGGCACCATTATTGGATCCTTCAGATCCTATTTTGTAGATAAAGGTAAGGTTAAAAAAGTAATCGATTTCGAC
>JAJZJZ010000077.1 GCA_021809755.1 Thermoplasmata archaeon | reverse complement strand
ATAGAGTCTCTAGGGTTTCTAAATCAGAAACCGTTTCATTGAGCAATAAGGTACAGGAACTAAAATCTAAGGGCATGAAGATTTATAATTTTGGAATTGGTGAGCCAGATTTCACAACCCCTGAGATCATTATTGATTACGCCTTTGTAAAGGCTAAAGCCGGTTTTACCCACTATACCCCCTCTCTAGGGATCACAGAATTAAGAAATAAGATTGCCGTGGAATATTCCAAGCGATACGCTAAGATTTCTTCCAACAATGTTCTCGTCACTCCAACAAAATTCTCAATAAACCTAGCTGTTATGGCTATTTGTGATGATGGCGACGAGATCCTTATTCCGGAGCCATATTATCTTTCTTATCCGGATATTTGTAAATTAAACGGAGTTAAACCAGTTAGCTTTCCCTCCAAAGAAGATTACTCCATCGATTTCAACAATCTTGAAAATCTCATAAACCCAAAGACAAAGGCCATATTGATCTCGAATCCTAGTAATCCCACAGGTAAAGTCTTATCGGAATCGGATATAAGAAAAATTCTTTCAATTTGTGTTAAACACGGCATATACTTCATATGTGACCAAATTTATGAAGATCTGATTTATGAAGGAAAGCTATTCTCTCCAATGATGGTAGATTCCTCTTTAAAAAATACAATAATCTTGTCTGGTTTTTCCAAAAGCTTTGCTATGACAGGTTGGAGAATTGGATTCATGATAGCTTCAGATGATGTAATAGAAGCGGCAGACACATTCCAGCAACAAACAATAACCTGTGCACCGTCAATATCACAGGAGGCAGCCATATTTGCCCTTGATCATTATGAGGAGTCACTGAAGATGAAAAAAGAATTCGAAAGAAGAAGGGGTATAGCAATACGGGAATTAAAGAAAATACCCAAAATAAGTCTTATTGAGCCTGAAGGTGCTTTTTATCTGTTCCCAAAATTCGATCTTCCTATGAATTCAAAAGAACTATGTATGGAACTATTGGAAAAGAAGGGCGTTTCCACAATTCCCGGGTCTGTTTTTGGTGAGCAGGGGGAAATGCATTTTAGATTATCTTATGCTGCATCCGAAGAAGATATCATTAACGGAATAGCAAAAATAGGAGAATATTTTAGTGAGTATCGTTGACGAATTCATCCACGATTATTGTTATATCAGTTCTAATCTCAGTACTCATAATGGTCATAATAGGATATCTTTATACCAGGTTTTATATGAACAAAGACCTCAATTTACTACGTAAAAATGTTGATGAACTCTATAATCGTTTAAATCAGCTTTCAAGCGATCAAAATATAAATGTCAGAAATGGGAAGTCCAATAAAGTTATTGCTGCTAATGAAGGTGCGAATAAAAGCCCATGGGAAACATTATCTGATGATGAGAAAAAAAAGATATCAGTTCATCAATCTATCCTGAGAAAGGTAGCGGATGATATGATCAGGTCCATCGTATCGCCTTGGCCAATTCAGAGTATGGCAAATACGATACCTGCTATGCCCAAAATTGCAGAAAGACCGCTATGGGAAGACCTTGTTAATAATCACGTTACAACCATTGATAAATCATTCGGGGAAAAATTTGACGAATATCAGAGGTTAATAATGGAATATGCCAGGGAACTCCCACTTCTTGCCAGAGAGATCCAACGTTATCTCACACTAAATCCATCTGGAATTGTAAATGATTTTGAATCTAATTCAAAAGAAAGTCCTAGGGAGATAATATACAAAAGAGACCTCCTTTTTATATTAATAAATTTTAGACTCGGCTATATTGATCGTCCGGAAATAAAAACTGAGCAGAAACAGAAAAAGCTATCAAGAACAGGAATAGTTACGACTCTATATTTTGGTAACACTCCTGTCGCAATTATCCCGCAGAGTTTCTCCATAGAATTCAACTCCAGAATCAAAAATATCATTGAATCTCAGGAATCACAGGATAAGTATGAGCTTGAACTTGAGAAGGCAGTTCAATTGAAGGATAAGATAACTTCTTTAAAGGAAGAGTGCACAGAATCCTTAACTGTCTTAATACAATCTGAAACCCTTTATGGCAGATGTAACTTAATATGAAGGAACTTTTCATTTTCCTTAACTATGTTCGTGCATAAAATTGCATATGTGCTTTTTAATTCAAATTGTGAAAAAGAGATAAACAGGATTAGTATTATGCATCAATGAGAGCCTTTGTTGTAGGTAGATTTCAACCTTTTCATAATGGGCATTTGCATGTTATTAAGGAAATTCTCCATGATTATTCCTCAGTGATCATAGGAATAGGGAGCGCACAATATTCTCACACTATGGAGAATCCATTCACAGCCGGTGAAAGGCACTTAATGATTTCAAATTCCCTGGAATCTGCCGGTATACTCAATTTTTATATCATTCCCATAGAAGATGTGAATTCCAATCCTCTTTGGGTAGCACATGTTGAATCACTGACACCAACATTTCAGGCAATATACAGTAATAATCCTCTTGTGAGGAGACTTTTCAAGGAGAAAGGTTATGACGTCAAAGCAGTTCAATTGACAAACAGGGATGAATGGTCCGGAACCAAAATACGCGAAAGAATGTTAAAAGGACTAAAATGGGAGGATCAGGTACCCATTGAGGTATCAAATATTATAAAAGAGATAAATGGAGTTGAAAGGATACAGGAACTTGCTGAAGACGATGATTAATTTTCATTTTTCGAAAGTATGTTCTCTATAATTTTAAAATCCCCTATTATATGATCAATTATGCAGTATTCGTCAGCCTGATGAGCCACCTCTGGAACTGTTGTTGACCAGACCACCGCATCCATTCCGTTATGCCTGAAAAACGCAGCACAGGTACCACCTCCGATACCAACTATTCTGGGGCTTGAACCCTTAATCTTCCTTATTGATTCAGATAAAATCTTTACGATGTTGGAATCTGGTGAAGTGTTAACAGGTGCCTGTTCCTTCTGCATAAATTCATAGGTAATATGTGCCATACTCTCCCTCTCGAAATCTCTTATGCACTCAGTGATATCATCTATGACATTGTCCAAGTCATACATGGGCAATATCCTGCAATCCATGTATATTGTTTCGACTCCAGGAATTGTATTTACATTATCAACATTCTTTTCATGTTTAGTCGGTTCAAATGTGGAATATGGGTAGTTAAAAACCTCATTCTTTGCTGTATACTTTTCGTGAAGAATTGAATCCAGTTTCAGGATAAATTTCATGGACTCTCTCCCAGCATTAATGGCATTATCGGGTCTGCTTGCATGGTACTGCTTTCCCTTGATTGTAAATTTGATCCAAAGAATACTTTTTTCAGCAACCTCCACATCCAAACCATCCTCCGCTCCGGAATCAGGTACGAGGATAAGATCATCCTTTTTGAAAATACCCTGTTTCAAAAGATATTGGATACCATATACGCTTCCTACCTCCTCATCTGCAACCAGTGCAATCCCGAGGTTATACTTCAGATCCATGTCTTTCATCCTCTTTGCTAATAGAAGTGATAGAAAAACTGCTTGACCATCATCAGATGATCCCCTTCCGTAAATTCGATTTCCTTCAACAGTGGCGGAAAATGGATCCCTGGTCCAAAGATTTCTATCGCCTACTGGTACGGTATCAATATGTGCTATGAGCCAGAATGTAGTTTCTGCACTGCCGATTTTTAGAATGATATTTGGCCTTACTACACCATTTTTATCAGTAGTATCATACCTTTGAAAATCATTTAAACCCATTTCTGAAAATATTTTGCACAATTCATCAGCCCTTGCCGACTCCCCTGTGCCACCCGATTCTGGACTTATGGCTCTAATGGGTAGTATCCTTTTGGCATAACTGATTATTTCTTCTTTCATAAGTTCTTCAGAGGAATTCATAAGGCTTGAATCCTAACCTACACTTAAAATTAACTACAACTTTTTAGTGCCATTATACGATAAATAAGATTATTTTATGAAATGGAAAAACAATTTATCAAGGAGGGTATCAACTATGGAAATTAATGGCTGAAGATGAGGGTATTACAGTAAAGAAATCTGAGAATTTTTCAGAATGGTATGTACAGGCAATAATCAAATCGGAATTTTTTGATTATGGTGATATCTCTGGAACGACTATATTCAGGCCGGACGGCTTTTTTATTTGGGAAAAAATTCACGACTACGTGGATGCACTTTTTAAGGATGCAGGGATTACCAATACTTACTTTCCATTGCTCATACCTAAAAAATTTCTGGAGAAGGAAAAGGAGCATATTGAGGGTTTTTCCCCTGAGGTGGCATGGGTAACAAGGGCAGGTCAATCAAAGCTTGAAGAGGAACTTGCCATAAGACCAACATCAGAGACCATAATGTATCCTGCTTTTTCTAGATGGATAAGATCCTGGAGAGATTTACCTTACAGATATAACCAATGGAATAATGTTGTAAGATGGGAGTTCAAACATCCGACTCCACTTCTTAGAAATCGGGAATTTTTATGGAACGAAGGTCATTCGGTTTTTGCAGACGAAGACTCAGCTAATCTTGAGAAGGATCAAATTCTTGGAATTTATGAAAAAACCCTAACGGATTTACTTTGCCTGAAGGGTATTAGGGGAAGAAAAACTGAATCTGAAAAATTTGCGGGGGGTTTGGCCTCATTCAGCTTTGAATTTCTCCTTCCCGATGGTAAGACTGTCCAGGGACCGGATTTTCATCATGACGGAACAAATTTTGCAAAAGCGTTCGATATAACATTTCTAAACAGGGATGGGGAAAAAGCCTATGTCTACCAGAACACATATGCAATATCAACAAGAATGATCGGAGTTTTGCTTGCGGTTCATGGAGATGACAAGGGACTCATAATTCCTCCAGGTCTTTCAAGATATGAAGTGGTAATAGTGCCGATTTTCAACGAGAAAACAAAGACAGAGGTTCTGGAATATGCATCCGGCATTGCAAAAATTCTTAAGCCTAAATTTAGAACATATCTTGATGATAGGTTGGAATATACTCCCGGATGGAAGTATAATCATTGGGAACTTAAAGGTATACCAATTAGATTAGAGATTGGAGCCCGCGAAGTAAAAAGTTCTAAATTAACTTACGTAAGGAGAGATACTCTGGAAAAAGGAACAGTAAATGGAGAAAATGCAGAAATGGAGTTGGGGAACATCCTTATGGCAATTAAAGAAAATCTCCTGAGGCGTTCGTCAGAGTTTCTAGATTCTCATATAATCAAGGTCAGTGATATTAATAAAGTTAAGGACATAATTGCTGGTGGAAATATAGTTCAGGTGCACTGGTGTGGAAATATTACCTGCGAGGATAAAATTAAGGAAGTCTCTGGAGGGAAGAGCACAAATATACCATCCAACTCTCATGCGGAGCCTGAGTCGACTTGCATTTATTGTGGAAATAAAGCCAAATTTGTGGTGAATTTTGGGAAGTCCTACTGAGTTCGATTAAATTGATAGAGCGGAATTATCTTGCTGTCTTTGATATGGATGGAGTATTAACAACGAACAGGAGTAGCTGGAGAATTATTCATGAGACGCTTGGAACAGACAACAGAATTAATTACGAATTCTATCTAAATGGAAAGATCAGTTACAGAGAATTCATGTTAAGGGATATAAATGACTGGCTTAAGGCGAAACCTGACATAACGGAAGAATTTATCCTATCAATCGTAAGAAAGATAGAGTTAAGGGACGGGTTAATCTATTTTATGAATCGCTTAAAGCACTTTGGATTTAGGACTGCCATAGTATCCGGGGGACTTTATATGCTGGCTCAATTAATAAATGAACAAATTTCTTTCGATGAAATCATGGCAAATCAGCTCCTCTTTGATAAGTCTGGCCGTCTCCTAAGAGATGGAAATATAATGGTTGTCCCCACAGAAAAGGGTAGAAATGTAAGGGCGCTTCAGAATAAATATTCCATACCAAGAGAAAGAACAGTGGCTATTGGTGACACAAAAAATGATTTCTCAATGTTTACTGAATCCTATTATTCTATTCTTTTGAATCCAGAGGACAACGCTGAAAATCCTTATGGAAAGACTGTTATTTCGGATAGCTTGAGAGGGTTGGATGAAGATATTATATTAGCATTTGGAATTGAATAAACATGGTTATGAAGAAATATGATAATAATATGAGCAATCACAAGAATCAAACCTTACATATATGTTTTATACGTAAGGTAATTTAAGTTCAGGGATTATTGATGAAGCGCATAGACCTCACCCAGCCTGAAGGACACATTCCAATGGGAGTTGGATGTATAGACTCATTATTGAACGGCGGATTGGAAAGGGGAGTCCTGACAGAAATATTTGGTGAGGGTGGTAGCGGTAAGACAAATTTTGCCATGCACTTTGCAATATCGGTACTCAATTCAGGGAAAAGTGTAATTTATATCGATACCGAGGGGTTTTCAGTTGAGAGATTTATGCAAATAGCGGGCGGAAACAGAGATGTAACCAAAAAATTATTTCTCTATAGGGTAACTAGCCTTGAGGATCAGGAGGTTGCACTTTTAAAATCACAAAAAATGATTGAAAAGGATTCAGATTTTGATATGCTCATTATAGATTCATTTACGGAGCACTTCAGAGCCGAGAGGGATGATAAAAGTAACCGCCCACCATCAATGCAGAAGCAACTTTCAATAATCACCTCCGTAGCATCTGAGCATAATATTCCTGTCCTCATAACAAATCAGATCTATATGGATGTAGATAGCGGCAATTTCCAAGCATACGGAGGATATTTTCTCAACCATTCTGTTAAGACTATTTTAACATTGGAGAAAATTGAGCCCGGAAAAAGATTATTGAGAATAGTAAAGCACAGGTCAATTCAAGAAGGTTTGTCTTGCCAGTTCTACCTCTTAAATATTGGTATAGCATGTAATCCATGAAATGGGCGTTGATATATCGGATATTGTTATTAAGCACGAAACTAAATTGAGTAATTTTTCCGGGAGTCTTGTATCTGTTGATGCATTCAATGTAATTTATCAGTTCCTAAGCAGTATCAGGCAGAATGACGGATCACCCCTAACCGATTTAAATGGAAATGTTACATCACATCTGTCAGGAATATTCTATAGAACAATATCTCTCATGAATGAAGGTATAAAGCCCATCTATGTTTTTGACGGAAAGCCATCAGCTCTTAAACAGAGGACTATCAGTGAAAGACGATTAATGAAAGAAAAGGCTAAGATTAATCTGGAAGAAGCTATAGAAAAGGGGGATATTGAAAAAATTGCCTCGTTGAGAAGGTCTATCAATTATATAACTCCGGAAATTGTTGAAGATTGTAAAAAATTATTGGGTTATATGGGAATTCCATTCGTTCAGGCAATCACAGAGGGGGAAGCTCAGGCATCTTTTATGAGCTCTGCCAATATTGTCCAGGGTGTGATTTCGCAAGATTATGATTGTCTCTTATTCGGTGCCAGAAAGGTTTTGAGAAATTTTACTCTATATGGAAGGAGAAGAATATCAAGCAGGAATATTTATGTCTCTGTAAACCCGGAATATATTGAATTGGAAGAAACATTAACTTCATTAGGAATTTCGAGGGAGCAATTGATTGACATTGCCATACTTACAGGAACAGACTTTAATGAAGGTCTTCCAAGGGTCGGAGCAAAAACGGCTCTTGCATTAATGAGAAAAAACGGTTCCCTTGAAAATATATTAAAATTGAAGAATGAAACTATACCAAATCTTGAAGAAATAAGGCAGTTATTTCTACATCCGCCATCAATTAATAATGTGGATACCACCTTCAGAGAACCAGATAAGGAGAATGTCATCAAATTTCTCTGTGACTCTCATAACTTTTCTGTGGACAGAATTTCAAAGAGTCTTGATGATTTACAGATTCAATTTAATAGGGGACGGCAAGCCAATCTTGACACATTTTTCAAGTAATTGCCTTATTCTCTAATAATAAACTAAAATGTACTTCTAAGGCAATCAACCTAGTATCAGGAATAAAATCCTCATTTGAGGGAAAATTTGCATTGGAAAAATGACCTGGGGAAAAAACAAAATGATGAATAAAGGAAAACATAAGATTTCTAAACAATTTCTAAAAGTACTTGTTCGAATTTCACCCATTATTTTAAATTAGAACTTCTCCGAACCAGTAGTGATATATCTATTGACTATATCTTCCTTAAAATCATCGATCTTTATTGAATTATCAATCATTATGGAAATAAGTCTTTCTTCGTTATCTATAAATTGAAGTTCCTGGAGATGCTCTTTCATCTTCGTGATAGCCTCTTTTTTAGACATCTTTCCAGATGCTGATATGGCCTCAAGCAATCTATCCATGAGGTTTTCCTCGCTTTTCTCCTCAAATAATTCATTCTCAGTAAAGACAAAATCTATTGGAACTATTA
>JAJZJZ010000076.1 GCA_021809755.1 Thermoplasmata archaeon | reverse complement strand
GATCAGTTTTTTGATCTACAACTATCTTCCTTAGGGTTTCTTTCAATATCATAACATATCATTACCATACAATGCATAAATCTTTTCATTAGTAATGAATACTAATGTTCATTGGTAAAAGAAGATTCGAATTGAGGGATTTCGGTTCCATAGTCTATGATCAGAGGATACTGAGTTTCAAGGGCATGGATCAGGTCAGCATCAGCACTACCAATGGAAGGATAAGAGTGCCTGTAACCATTGGAAAATATAGTGAAATACCTTTTGAAAGGATCAGGGGCAGTGTGATCTTGTCAGGAAAAACAAATTGTTCTATCTCATGGTTGCCGTTGAGTTTCCTGAAGAGCCTTCCATCGAACCAGAAAACATCACAGGCATTGACATGGGCATCGCCAATATCGCAGTGGATTCCACAGGGAAATACTATTCCGGTGATCATATCAGGGATGTCAGGGAGCACTACGCTGATCTCCGTTCCAGACTTCAGTCTGCTGGAACGAAATCAGCAAAACATCATCTGAAGAAGCTCTCCGGGAAGGAGAGCAGATTCGTCAGGAATACCAGCCATGTAATATCCAGTGAGATCGTGCATGAAGCCAAAGGCACCTCCTCCGCAATTGTCATTGAAGACCTCAGTGGAATCAGGATGAGGACAACCGTCAGGAAAGGCAACATGTACATCCACAATTCGTGGTCTTTCCACCAGTTCAGATCATTCATAGAATACAGGGCAGGGGAAGCAGGCATTCCCGTCATCGTGATCGATCCACACAACACCAGCAGGGAATGCCCAATTGCCATGCCATAACTGGAAAGAACAGGCCTGAACGATCCCGTTTCAGGTGCATTTCCTGTGGCCTTGAGGGAGAAGCGGATCTCACGCTTCCATCAACATCAGGAACAGGGCTGCTGTCAACCAGCCTATTGTAGCGGGTGCTATTTTTGATCATTCGATCCACCCGGTTGCAAGCCAGCGTGCTTCAGCCGTTGGTAGTTGACCATGCCAGATACATTCAGAACCTCATGACAATTCCCGGTATCAATATCTATTCTGCCACATCAATTGTGGCAGAGACTGGTGATATTAACAGGTTTGACAGAAAGGAGAAGCTTGCATCCTATGCAGGTCTTACACCAAGACAGAATCAGTCAGGTAGCAGAGACATAAGAGGTCACATAACAAAGCATGGTCCTTCAATGCTGAGATTCATACTTGTAACAGCAGCACATTCTCTAATAAAATATTCAAAGAAGATAAAATATCAGAAAACAGTCATTAGTTGAAGCATGAAGTCCAGCTTCTTTAAACGCGGGAGGATATCACGTTTTATTTAATTTGACTGCGTAGCCTTTTTTCCGAATAGCGTTAATAACTCTTTCCTGTCCGAAGCCATCTCTCACTGCAACAGCATCGTGTGAAATCCTTTCTCCGAAATAATTCTGAAATTCCTTTAATTGGAGAAGATTGTCCAATATATTTCCGTCCTTTACTTTGACTATGAATTGAGCAGGAATAATACTTATCTCATCTTTTTTTTCGTTCACATCCAAAATTAACCTTTTAACATTATCCGGAATTCTTGTTCTGCTGGCCTTTGTGAGGAAGTCAAGCACCCCGTCTAAACTGCCAAATTTATTAAGGTATCTGAGAAGGGAAGCCTTTGTTATTTTTGACACGCAGACTTTGTCTACGGAATCAATATCAGAAAATTCTGCAATAGTTAGGATATCATGAAAATTGGCAGAAATATCAATTAACACTTCAAAGTCCGGGAGCACGGATAACGAAGAGGTATTCTTATTACTGTGTGTTTCTTCTTTTTTGAAACTATGGGTCATTAATGATTCATCGCTTTTTCGGGCAGCAACAAAACTTTCTTCTCCAAAATCTTCGGAACTGCATACCAAATTTCCTAACAGGTATTGTTTTCTCAGTTCCTCCTTCAGTTCCTGAAAAAGAGTATCCTTCAGAAACTGTCGGGGATTACTCAAAAAATCACCCTCAATATGCTTCGCGCCGAAGTAGCTATACGTAGTATCCAATACAAGGAGTCTTTCAGCTCTGAATATGAGTAACAGTTGATTATCATTCAACAGATCTGCCATAATGTCTGATATTCTTACCGGCTCTTTTATAAGTTTTATTCTTTGGTTAATCAGCCCTACAAATTTTTTGCCAATTTTCTGATATTGATCTACGTAAGACCAATCATCACGAATTAAAACCGCTTTTTCCAGGGTTTCTTTCAACGTGGCGCTATTTTCCGGTTTTTTCATTAGTCGAAGAGCACTATCTGTCAACGCATAATTTGTTGTAGAGCCATCAATCAGCTTGGCATTTTTAGTTATTTGCAGAAAAAATTCGATCATTTCTGATTTTAGAGAAACAAATTTCGATAGTGTTTCTGCATTTCTGCGCTTGCCTGATGCAGAAAGAAAAGATATGCCCACGAAGAGCTTTCTTATCGTAAGCATCAAATTCTCCATCTCTATCATTTTTGGTTTTTCAACGTTATTATTCACAGCTGTTTTTTTCATAATTAAAGAGTTGAAATACTGAAATATTTCATCAGGTACGATAGCCATGGTTTTTACATCATACATACCAAGTGAGAACCCAACCAGAATCCCCTTCTGAAAAAGAGAGACAGGATAAAGTTTAAAGTTACCACCATCGTCTGTTGATATTCTGTTTGCTGGAACCTTATTACCAGTTTTTATTATGGATTGCAGTTCAGGGACGGAAAGTGTACCCAAATGTGCATTGGTTTTTACCAAATTATCGATTTTTATCTGTAACTCGGATATATTTTTTTCAACATTATTAATTATGGCTGCAAACAGATCAGAAATGGTGAAAATATTATTGTTATAAACAGATGTTTTCATGGATTCACACATTTTCTTGATGAATTCGAGGTTATAGTTATTGAGCGCCTGCAATAAACTTGGCCTTTTATTGTAACTATACAATCTCTCAAGCAATTTTTGTTGCAAGACCATATATTCCACCGGGACGATATAAAACTCAGCTTTTGTTGGTGAAGGCACACCAAAAATCAGTAATTTCGATATACATCTCGAGAGAAAATCCTTTGGCGCACTCTTAATTTTTTCTTCTAGTGACAATTGATACGTATTTGACCAAAATATACCATCCATCAGGATTTTCTCTTCCCAATTTAAGCCATTTATTCGCGTTAGAAATTTATTTTCATTGATTAGGTTATCGCGTATTTTAGAAAAGTCTGCGGATAAATCACCCGGAAGCACTTTTTGATATTTCGAACCACTAACTGGTGATTCTCTGGCTATATATCGTAAATACTCTGGATCTAATTTACTTAATATTTGTGGTATAGTCATCATTTTTTTTGAAACAATAATTTCACTCAAATTATCGTAAGTCTGATCTGCGTTTATAATATAGATTTTGCTTAGAGCAATTGTAAATAGTTTCCACTTCGGAGAGATTCAAAATCACAGTAATTGAGATTTTTTCAATATCTGCAAACATTAGAAATTCATTTTCATAGTAAAAGGTACCTGAAAATACATATTCATGCAATATTCTCCATAATATTCCGCGTTTCCAGTGAAACAACACATGCAAATAAGCAATGAAAAGATTATATCCTTATTTTTGCTAAAGATGAATACATGAAACCAGTTAAAGATAATGAAGATTCTGCTGTAAGTGAAATTATAGGTGCATTATTGCTTTTTGCAATAGGAACCACCGTACTTACAGGTTTCATTTTATGGTATGTTCCTTCTACGGGAATGACCAATGATCAGGGTTACCAATCTGCAACGCAAAGTGCTTTTACAACACTTGATTCAAAAATACTCTCACCAAGTCTTGCTCCGGGAAGTGCCGTTTCACAGAGCTTCCCGCTTGGGGTAAGCGGTGCTCCACCATTTTCCTCACCGACAGATTCCAGTTTGTGTTATTCCAATAATTTTTCCGCTTCAATGAAGGAAAATTTTAGCTTAAGCTATTATAACAGACTTCCTGTCAAGTCAAACCTCATAGCAGCCGCAACAAATGCAACACCATCTAGCATATACAATAACATATATGCAGATAATCAGTTCTTTTATTCTGTCAATTTTATAGAAAATGGATTAACATTTGGGAACTATTGGACTGTAAGCTTGGATGGAAGGGCTGAAAGCTCCACTTCAAATCTAATAAGTTTTTCATTCCCCCAGGGAACTTATAGTTATAAAATATCCACAAGTTCAAATCAATTAATGAGTACACAGGAAGGCGCTGTTGTTGTCACTAACTCAGTAAACATACCAGTGACATTCTTTACATCTAAGTTGAATGGTATATTGGCAGAAAACAATGGAACCAGTGGTGATCTAAACAGCATAAACATACAGAACCAAATAGGAACATTTTCAAACGGAGTAGATGTAAATTACAATGATAACTGGTTAAACGGTACATATAACTCCAGTATCAAGGCCAATGAACTGGGCTCACAGGCTTTCAGCATTTATTCATCAGAGCCAGTAAATTACTATTTGTATTACCTGATGGCAAGTCAGGATTATGGTTACCAATATTTTATTGGCCCGTATAGTGTAGTATCTTATATTAGTAACACCCCATTTGGAAAGAATATAACATCCCCTAGTTATTTTAATAGTAGCAATCAGGTTAATGAATACATTAAGGTTACACTGAAGAAACCTGTATACCTTTCCCAAGGCACATATTATCTGAATTTTTATGAGAAGGTTAATTCTCCCAAAAGTATAAACAAGCAGAGTACTTATATTCAATTAGTGCTTGGAAATACAACACTTACACGCTTTAATAATTATAAAAAACAGCCTATCACCAATCCAATGTTGCAATGGGAGTATGGACCAACAGAATTCGTAGGTGTAATGAGCTCTTCCCAAGTTTCCGCGGGAGTGGGAAATTCCATTGCGTTCAAGGCAGAGTATTATGAGTGTGCCCCATCTGGCAGTAATTTTAATAACTTTACCATTCTCAACGATAACGAGGCAATTTATAGCAATATGCCTTATGTCTTTGTAGTTGGCTACAATGTAACTGGAATTTCTGAAAAAGTCACGTTTAAAGAATCAGGATTGCCAACAGGGCAGGAATGGAATGTTTCAATTAATGGAAAAGCATACAATTCAATTAAATCAGAATTAAATATCTCAGAACCAACAGGTTCATATTTATATGGTGTAAATTCATCACTGACGGAGCTCGCCACACCTTCAACAGGAATGGTAAATGTAACAACCACAACGGCCAAGAATGCAGTCAACGTGACGTTTTCAACTCCAAGGGGATCAAATCCTGAGTACTATGGAATTACACACACTGGAACTCAACAAATTGTCTTGAAGCAAAAAGCAAAATTTAATTATATTTCTTTGTATCTATATAATTTTACTATACCCTCGTCTTCATACAAAAAAGGACCGTTGAATAGTAACATAACCGTTACAATTTCCAATTCTACGTCCACACCGTATAAAGAAGCAGAACTTTTAGACGTAAATAATACAGGTTGGGCTAAAATATATTTTTATACCAATGGTGAATATAAAATATTATATCCGGGATATTATAACATAACAGTCAGTTCCATAGATGGCAGTAACAATATCATCGGTTGGGGTTTTAGTACTTCAGGAGGGTTTGACAACTATTTGGAAACAGACTCTTCAAATCAACTATTTACCAACACAAATGTAACAAAGGCATCTACTATTACAAATTACAACACTGGGGCCTCAATCCAGGCTTTGAATCAGGTATTCATGCTAAGCGTTGGTTATTATAATTTCACAGAATCAAGCACCTTGTTACATAAGAATCTAACATTCATAAAGTCTGTTTCTGGGGAGATACTATCAAACGGCTTCACTCAGTTCACCTACCAGGCAGTATTTGCAATACAGGATGGATCCTCTCTAGAGGCTTCCAAAGGTGTGACATATGCAACAGTAAATCCACTACCTATTCAGATAGCTGGAAACAAGAGTAATGTTGCTTTTGACAGTAATATTTACTCAATAGATGTTATAAAGGCAATTCCAACAAGTATTTCAGGTGACGGAAGTACAATTCTTTCTATGGATTTAACAAATAGATCAGGCCTTAATTACACTATAAATGACAGTTACTTCTTCTCTTATGGGACGTCATCAATATATGCTAAAGTTGTTAACATTACCCTTACGAAGTTTAATTATACTATATCCGGCCAGTTTTCAAAATATTGGGCAGATTCTTTTTTCACACAACTACCTGTGAACAACTCGGACAAAAGTAATGCTCATTTTAATGTTGTTATCAGGTCAGTAAATGCTTTTAATATCACGTTAGGTTATGATAGACTATACTTCTCTATGAATAATACTGCATTGCCGAACGGGCTTTCTCTATATTCGATATCAAATCTTTATCAGAGTTATCTCGTGACTCAGGTATAAATCTTAGTTGGGTACGACAATAAACTAATATTAACTACGGATTTAAAATGAAATGTTTAAATACCGAAAATACGATGAACAAGCATGGGTGACGAGGAACAGCAGGAGCAACAGGAAATAGATACCCTGAAGGAAAATTTACTCAACAATCTTGTGAAATTAAAGCTCCGGATAATAAGAAAATACGATTTACTTCTCTATTATTCTTCATTATCAAACGTAAGGTTATTTCTTGAGCAGCTTATTATGCAGGAGAAGGTAGACATAGAACTCCTGAAAAATGCAGAAACAACATATTTGTCAAAGCAGGATATTAAGAAGATAAAGAAAAACGATTATGAAGCCCTGG
This sequence comes from Thermoplasmata archaeon, assembly GCA_021809755.1. Lineage (GTDB taxonomy): Archaea > Thermoplasmatota > Thermoplasmata > Thermoplasmatales > Thermoplasmataceae. Next base: position 1,699 of record JAJZJZ010000076.1, on the reverse strand, counting down.
ATCACCTTATACAGACAGATTATGGCAATATTGATCCGAACAACCTTAAAGATATTCTTCAATGGGCAGTGAAAACCTGTGATGATCTTCATAAGATACTGGAGATATCATCTCAGGATTATGACGATCCAGAAATAAAGGGGATGCTCATGAGTCTCTCCATGAATGAATTAAAGAAAAAAACAAATCTTGTAAGAATTTATGATGATTTAATCAATCAGAATTACTGGTAAATATATTAATTTCAAAATTTAGGCTGCGTTCAAATAAAAACAGACTCTGAAGATTGATGTTATGGGTATATATGAATCGTTTGCCTTGTTGCCTCGGATTCTCTATGGTGTGTTAGAATAAATATTTGCGTAGGTTCTGCGCAGGTTTCGCATACAATAAGAACTATATCTCATCTGAATATCGGGGCTCAATGAATATAGGAGAAAATATGAAAAAGTGGTTTCCTGTGATCATTGCAGTGATCATTATTGGTTCCGGATTAGGCATACCTTATGGGCTGGGATTTGTTTCATTCACACACACCACAGCATCTTCCTCAGCCAATCTTACAATACCTTCAGGTCAGTTTTATCAGATTTCCAACGAAGATTACGCCCCTCCGGGACAGGTTGATATATATCTTTCCTCATGGTATGGATGTCCCATAGGCGCAGCAGATTCCTGGTTTATTTATGATTACTTTTCAGGCTTTATAAACATGACTCCATATGTTCTTGCACACAATGTGAGAATTCAGAATGGAGCAATTCCCGGTCTTCTTTTCAAGAGCAACATATCATTTGGTGATAAACCCCTCCATACGACAATTGATTTTTATTCATATTACCTTTATAACTTATACCTGAACAGAACAGCGGCAGGTTTTAATGATCTGACAGGGGGAATTCCAATACCTCAGAATCAACTCGTATCAACAGGAATTTCAGAGCTAAAGACTTCCTCTTTTCCTACACCAGTTGTTAACACTATTATCAACATAACCACTGTTGATCATATTGAAGGAATGAACAGTCCTTCAGCTTATCTTCATCCACCAAATGACAAAATAAACACTGTTATGGTTATAACCGGAATTTCAGGAACGTGGATTCTCAATCTATACATTATTGAACCGAAATCACTTAATGGCTATTCTTATCAATACATGGAAGAAAATTATGGAAACTTTTTATCGATCGCAAACGCAACTGGAAATTTTACAAAAGCTCTGGAATATTCTTCAGGTACAGTTCCCTGCCCATGAGTTTTTTGGAAGAGCTCGAGGTACTGAGGATACCTTCCGCTCTTGTTTGAATTCACCTGTATCTATGATTTTCATATAAATCAATTCCGAAAAATACATTAGTCCATACCGAGTAATACTATTAACAATAATTCTTAAAACTTATCTATCAAGCGCTCACATTCGAACGGCTTTGCACCTCGTCTTTTCCAAAAAAGGATTTTTCGATTAAAGACCTTTTGAATTATACTGATACATGATCACAATTTCACACCGCTTCAGCATTTCATTCAATATTAATAAGCCCCTACCGATACTTATTGAGAAAAACTATCAGACTCAAATATTTATTGACCGTGTGAATAAGGGTACAATGCAAGTTAAAGTCCATCATATAAGATCAGAAAATTATGACAAAAGTCAATCTACGTTCAAAGCCTTTATAGCTTCCATTGAACCACC
>JAJZJZ010000075.1 GCA_021809755.1 Thermoplasmata archaeon | reverse complement strand
GAAACCACCCGAAGTAGAAGCCCCACAATAAAATTTGAGCCGGGGTGGCTTAGTTGGTAGAGCGCCGGACTCATAGGAATACAATTCTGAGAAATCCGGAGGTCTCGGGTTCAATCCCCGATCCCGGCATATTTCCATATTGTTAGATGGAATCATATGGCATAACTAAAATCATTATAACTGCAAATGCCCCTATTTTCAATGTAATGTTAAACATATATCCAAGGGCGGAAGGTATCTGTGGATATCCCATTCCCAACCAGGTGATCCAACCAATTGTAAAAATAACAATGGCACTGACACTAATTCTGTTTCTTTTCCATTCCGGTAAGGAAATTATGCCCATAATAAGCCAGCTTATAAGAATCAATTCTGTGTTGAGAGTATCCCCAAAGTGACCGGTTAAAATAAAAGAATTTTGCCAAAGTATTTCAAATGTTATGACCCACAGAAAGGGTACGCCAATTGCTAATGGAATAGCAAATATGCCGTTGCTCCTGAATCAATAGAGGGAAATCAAAAAGGAACATATGGCAAGGGAATAGGTTAAAGGAAATAATATATCCTGATCAAGAGGGAGAAACCCTGACCAGATAGCAAAGGAGAGCACACCAGTTTGAATATTAAAAATTATGAAAATAGTGTAAATTAAAATTATAAAAATAACATAGAGTTCAATATTCTTCCTCTTAGTTAAATCAATCAATAAATACACCCTTTACGAATTCTCTCTTATAATCTATTCTCCCCTTTGGTGGCAATTACATTTATCAATGTTTTCCATGATATCCATGTGATGCTACAATAAAACAATTTCATGTCCAAAATAACCAGCATGGTAATTTTTTAATAGCAAGGAAGGAAGAGAAGTCGAGAAAAATAGTCTATTCAGTATTTCTGCCTTCATTCAAACTCTCTTCGTTTTAATAAGTAAAGTAGGTATTGCAAGGGATAACAACAATTTTCATATGGTAAGCTGTGAAGGAAAAATTTGGTCTAACATTTACAATATGGAGTATAATAGGGGCTGCTTATTTTTGCTCCATAAAAGTTTCCACTTCTGTTCATTATTGATTGTAAAAGAATCTCGATATTAAAACAAATTTTTAGTCTTCAAAAGATAAGCTTAATGACTCTTAAGAAATCACGCTTATAAGGATCAGAATGAAAGTTCCAAATAAAAAACAGATATTGACATTTCTTATCATTCTTATGCTCCTAGGATATGGGATTCTCTTTTTGGCATCAATATTGTAAAGAGTTTTCTCAACAATAAGTTGAGAAACTAATTTGAAGGAGACATTCAAAATCCTTTTGGAATTAACCAATTTATAAACAAAGTTTAAATGATTGTTTTTTTAGAACTACGAAATTAAAAAAATCGAATTCCATAGTTATTAATTGAAATTGTTTGAAAGTACCATGGGTTAATACAAAAATATAATATGTAACTTAACATGATATCATTACTGAAATAAACCTGCTAAAATATTGGATCCATGTCTGGTAATATATACGTAATTCATGGATTAAGAACATTGGAGGAATAAAAATGAATAAAATAATCGAAAAGAGAAACGGGGAGACTGAGGAGTTTCAGGCTAGAAAAATAACTGAAGCTATTTTTAAAGCGATGTTATCTGTGGGAAAGGGAAATCTGGATGATGCGGAGATATTGACAAACCAGGTTTTGAAGATTCTTAGCAAGATACCACGAAAAACAACTGTGGAAGATGTTCAGGACATTGTTGTCAATGTCTTGATGAATGAAAATTTGCAGGGAAGAACATTTGCTGATGTAGCGGAATCTTATATTTTGTACAGGGATAACAGACGAAGGATCAGGGAAGAGAAGAAGAGAATTGAAAATAGCCTTAAGAATAGTATCAAACACGATGTCTCCAATAATTCATCCAGTTCCATGGAGACCTTGCAGTTAAACCTTAAAATTATGCCTACTACCGTCACCAATCGTCATGGCCAGAAAGTACCCATTGACGTGGGAAAGATTAGAGGGGTTGTTTCGGAGGCATGTAGGGGACTTGCAGGGGTAGATCCCCTTGTACTGGAAATGGACTCTCAAATACATTTCTATGACGGCATCTCAACTCGTAAAATTCAGGAAACCCTTATTCGGGTTGCCAACGAGAAAACTTCCATAAATCAGCCAAACTGGACAATGGCTGCTGCGCGTCTTCTACTTCATGATCTTTATGGTGAGGCTTCCAGAAACAGAAACGAGCCCTTTAAGAAATATGGTAATTTCTATAATCTTATTGTCAAACTCACTCATATGGGAAGATACGATCCACGAGTTCTAAAGGAATATTCTAAAGAACAACTTGAGGAGCTGGGTCAATACATTAAACCAGAAAGGGATGAACTCTTCACCTTTGCAGGCGCAAAACACCTCAGTGATAGATATTGTATAAGAGGTCTGGAAAACGAGGTAATGGAATTACCTCAGGAGGCATTCATGGGTATTGCTACTTTTCTGGCTATTGCAGAAAAACCATCTGAACGTGTGAGATGGGCCAAGCAATTCTATGATGTTCTCTCAAATCTTTATATTACCATGGCTACCCCAACACTCGCAAACGCAAGAAGAATTAATGGTCAACTTAGCTCCTGCTTTATAGATACCCCTGAAGATTCACTTGAGGGTATATTTGACGGACTCAGAACCTTTTCCAAAGTGTCACAGAATGGAGGAGGGATGGGCGTTTACATAGGAAAACTGAGAAGCCTTGGGAGTTCCATTAGAGGATATAAAGGGGCAGGGAGTGGAGTTATTCCATGGGTCAGGTTGTACAACGACACAGCCGTTTCAGTAAATCAGCTTGGACAAAGGGCAGGGGCCGCAAGCATATGGCTGGACATATGGCATAAAGACATCCTCGATTTCCTTGATCTGAAAACCAATAGCGGTGATGACAGAAGAAAAGCTCATGATATATTTCCAAGTATATGCATTCCTGACAAATTTTACAGGGAACTTGAGGTTGATGGAGACTGGTACCTATTCGATCCGCATGAAATTTGGGAAAAGAAAGGTTATAACCTTGAGGACTTCTATGGCGAAGAGTGGGAAAAGAGATATGATGAATTAAGCTCAGATGATAGTATTTCAAGAAAAACAATTCCCGCACTTGAAATCATGGCCTCGATCCTAAAGAGTCTTTATGAAACGGGTGGTCCGTTCATCTTCAATCGAGATACCGTTAACAGAATGAATCCAAATAAGCACGCTGGTATGATATATTCTTCAAATCTATGCACAGAAATATGCCAGAATATGTCATCCACAAAGCTTGAAGAGACCAGAATAGAAAACGACAAGGTTGTTGAAATATATTCCCCCGGGGACCTGGTAGTTTGCAATCTATCCTCAATTAACCTTGGACGCACAAGCACAATTGAGAAGATCAATGAGATTGTTCCCGTACAGATCAGAATGCTTGATAACGTAATTACCATGAATAATCTTCCATTAGATCAGGCAACCAGGACAAATATGCGTTATAGAGCTATTGGAGTTGGAATCTCAGGCTATCACCAATTCCTTGCCGTTAGGGGAATAGAATGGGAATCTGAGGAACACCTGAAGATCGTCGATGAATTTTTTGAGGAGATCAATTTTGTTGCAATTAGGACATCAATGGAATTGGCAATGGAGAGAGGGGAATATCCTCTGTTTAAAGGTAGTGACTGGCACAACGGGAACTACTTTAAATTGAGAAACTATAACTCAGAACGATGGAATGAACTTGCTAAAAAGGTACATGCACATGGCATAAGGAATGGATACATTATGGCTATTGCACCAACAGGGTCAACATCTGTCATTGCCGGATCCACTGCCGGTATTGATCCTATATTCAAGCCGGTATTTGTAGAGGAAAAGAAAGGATTCATAATTAAACAGGTTGCGCCCGATCTCAATCCGCACACGCTTCCTTTCTATAAGGGTGCTCATAAGATTGACCAGATGTGGAGTATTCGAGCTGCTGCCATTAGGCAGAGACACCTGGACCAATCCCAATCAATGAATATTTATGCCACTGAAGGGATGGATGAACAGGCTTTCCTGAATCTTTATTATGAAGCATGGAGGCTCGGCGTTAAGACGGTATATTACTTTAGAAACTTCACTATGGACGAGGAAGAGCAGAATGATCCATCTTGTGAGGCTTGTCAGGCATAGGTGATAAAATGGAGCATAAGAAATTATTTAATCCGGAAGGAACAAGAGAAAGATCAGAACAGAGGCTCGTTGGAGGACCATCTACAAATTTGTTGGAGTTTGACAATTGTAAATATACATGGGCTGAGCCATTATATAAGAAAATGAGAAGCTTTTTCTGGATACCTGATGAGATACCTCTTGTAGATGATAAAAAACAGTATTCTACACTCACGCCGGAGGAGCAAGAGGCTTACAAGAAAACTCTTTCTTTTCTTATTTTTTTGGATAGTATTCAGATCGATAATTTGGGAGCAGTTGCCTCTTATATCACCGCTCCTGAGGTAACAGCATGTCTGAAAGCTCAGGCGTTCTTCGAAACAATCCACGCCCAGAGTTATGATTATCTTCTTACCTCGGTAGTGGATCACATAACGCGGGAGGCTGTTTATGACTTATGGAGGGAGGATGAACATCTTGCAAAAAGAAACAGATTCATAACCGATCTCTACGAGAAATTTATCTCAGATCCAACGCCGCATAATTTCATAATGTCCTGTATGGCAGACTTTCTCCTGGAAGGGATATACTTTTACAGTGGCTTTGCATTTTTCTACACTCTGGGGCGTCAGGATAAAATGGGCGGAACGGTAAGTATGATCAGACTCATTCAGAGGGATGAAAATACCCATCTGGCACTTTTTACCCACATTATGAGAACTCTCAGGGAAGAAAACCCTTCATGGTTCGACGAAGACATATTGGAAGAACTCTCCTCCATGGTGAAAACGGCTGTGGAACACGAAATAAGCTGGGGAAAATATGTTACCAGAAACCAGATTCTCGGTCTCAGTGATCAGGCAATAGAGGCTTATATAAAGTACCTTGGAAATGTTAGAAGTCAGGCCGTTGATTTGCCGGAACTCTACCCGGAATTCAGGACCAATCCCCTATCATGGATAGATTCATACTCTTCGATGAATTCAACAAAAACAGACTTCTTCGAAAGAAGAGTTACAAATTATACAAAGACGGGAACGGGTATAAATCTTGGAAGGTTGAAACCTCCTCAAAAATAATATTTATTATGTTGGTGGCGGATCAAGATAAACCTCTATCAAATTTACCCCGCCTTTATTTCTGGCTTCTGTAAATATATCCTGAAACTGTTCCTTGCCATTCACAAGAAAATGATTTGCCTTAAAACTTGTGGCAAGCATCTTGAAATCTGGATTGGTGAATGAAATATATTCCGGTTTAAAGCCCATATCTCTTTGTTTCTTCTCTATCAAACTATATCTTCTGTCATTGAATACGATGTAAACAAAGTCCAGACCTAACCTATATGCTGTTTCCATTTCCTGAAAATTCATTAGGAATCCCCCGTCACCACCAATACCGATTATTTCATGATCCGGTAGGGTTAATTTTGTGGCAATACAAGCAGGTAAGGACGCCCCCATTGAGGCAAAGCCGTTATAAATTATAGTTTTTCCAGCGCTCTTCGGATGGTACCATCTTGATACCCAAACCTTGTGTAAACCAACATCGGAAATGACTACCGAATTACTATTAGTCTGCTCAGTGAGAACCTTCATCACTTCTTTCGGAAGGATTTCAAACTCGATCTTTGTAGATTGCATCTCATCAAGTCTTCTCTTTCTGATGGCATCATGAAGAGCAGTGGCACCTCTTACTTTAATATGATCGGAGAGGTCTTCAATTGTTCTCCCGATTTCACCTGTCAAATCAAAATCGCATTGAAAATGACTGTCTGTCTCTGAGGGATATGTATTTATATTAACAATACGTCTTGACTTATCCTCATTCCATATAACCGGGTCGTATTCAACCAGGTCAAAGCCGATGGCTATTATGAGGTCTGAGGAATGAAGTGGTCTCATACCCTTGGGATAAGGTTTTCCTCCAACAGCAAAGAGATTTTTAGGATGATCAAAGGGCAGAATCCCCTTTGCCATAAATGTCGTTACCATGGGTATTCCGGTATGATTTACAAATTTAGCAAGAGCATCCCAAGCCTTCCTTCTGATGACTCCGTTTCCCGCAAGTATAATTGGATTTGATGATCCGTTAATTGCCTTGGCTGCCTCCTTGACAATTCCCAAGGGTACATAAGAAAGTTCAGTCGTGGTAGGATTCAGCAATCCATTAAATTCAGTGTCAAGGGCTGCAACATCTTCACTGAGTTGGATGTGTGTAGCGCCCGGTTGTTCCTGCATACTCATATTAAATGCCTTTCTTACGATCTCAGGAATGGTATCGGCCACTATAACTGGAAGATTATACTTTGTAATACCGGAAAATAATGCTATAGTATTGACATTTTGATGGGATTCCTTGTGCAGCCTTTCTCTGGAGGCCTGTCCTGTGATGGCCACGAGTGGTACCTTATCCAAATGAGCATTTGCTACACCGGTCAAGAGATTTGTAGCACCGGGGCCAAGCGTGGAAAGACAAACACCGGGATGTCCTGTTATTCTCCCATAAGCATCAGCCATGAATGCCGCTCCCTGTTCATGCCGAGTAAGTATGAATCTGATGTTTGATCTGGAGATTGAGTCCAGGAGATCAATATTCTCCTCTCCGGGGAGGCCAAAAATGAACTTAACATTTTCATTTTCCAGTGCCTTTATGAATAAATCACTTGCTTTCATGCTTTTCACATTGACACAGTGTTTATAGGCTTATTCATTTCTGGTTCTGAATCCATACTGTTTTCTTATTGGTAAATTCAATCATGCCATATCTTGAAAGCTCTCTGCCTACACCACTTCTTTTAATACCTCCAAATGGGAGCCTTGGATCAGAAGCAACTATCTTGTTGACAAAAACCATTCCAGATTCAATTTGCCCAATATACGATGAAGCCTCATCAGGCTCACCCCATATGGAGGCACCTAAACCAAATTCGATTTCATTTGCAATGTTTATGGCCTCTTCAGGATTTTTGAATTTTCTCAGTAAAGCTATGGGCCCGAATACTTCTTCATTGTAAGATGCACTTAGATCTGCAATCGTGGGCGGCATCAGGTTTCCATCTTCTTTTCCGTACGATGTTATTTTACCTATGGATTTTAACTGACCAATCTGTTTTCTCAAAATCTCACTCTGTGAATCTGAAGAGACCGGTCCAAGGTAGGTTTCTGGTTCCAATTGATTTCCCATTTTTATTTTGTTGAACGCTTCACCAAGTTCATTTCTGAAATCATTGTAGATGTCCTCATGAACAATGAATCTTTTAGACGCAATACAGCTTTGACCATTGTTTTGAAGTCGACCAATAGCTGCGTTATGTGCCGCCGCTTTGAGATCTGCCGATTTCAGAACTATAAATGGATCCGATCCTCCAAGTTCGAGAACAACTTTCTTGATATGTTTGGCCGATTCCATATATATTTGCCTTCCAACATCCGTTGATCCCGTGAATGAAACCCCGTCAGAATACTTAATCAGGTCGAGGGCAGATGATCCCTTTACAATAACAGTTCTAAATAGGGGGGTATCAAAAATTTCCTCTATTTTCTTGCTTGAGCCTGACACAATGCTTGCATGCTTCAATACTATGCTATTTCCAGCCAACATGGCCGGTATTGCAGCCCTGGAAACCTGCCAAAGAGGGTAGTTCCATGGCATAATAAGAAAGATGACACCCAGGGGCTCAAAGCTGATATAGCTTTTCCTCGCTTCTGTGGGTATTATTTCATCTGAGAGAAAATCATGTGCGTTAGAAATGAAATATTCAATCATTTTGATGGTTTTATCAATTTCAGCAATACTCTGAGTTATGGATTTTCCCATTTCACTGGACATAAGCTCTGCCAGTTCTCTCTTTGACTTTGTTAGATTTGGTATGAGTAGATTCTTCATATAGGAAATCCGGTATTCCAAATCTTTTGACCATAATTTCTGCTCTTTTTTTGAATTTTTGAAAATCTCCTTCGCTTCAGTTTCCCCCGTTATCTTTATTTTGCTTACGATTTTCCCATCATAGGGGTTTTTTGTTTCCATTTCCATAGTTTATCATCTTAATAAACAATAAATCATTTTGCCTATGAATATAAAGTAATGAAAATTAGAAAAATTATCGTTATTTCTTTTTCCTGTAATATACTGCCGTCGTAGCTATTGCAGCTCCAATTATGGCTGGTGCAATATATCCAATAAGTTTTCCGTTTGGAATAGTTCCTAGGGGTTGAGATATTGGAGTAAATGTGACATTTATAAACAAGTTGGTTCCGTTTACCTTGAAAGCCCCAATGGCATTAGACGAGATTAAGTAACCTGAAACATTCACAATTGAGAATGAATAGCTTCCATTAGGCAAATAAAACTGAATTGGTGCGGGAGAAACTGCATTCATCAAAGAAATGTTATAGACTTTAACGCACCATCCCAATCCACTGCTAAGACCATCTTCATTAAAGGAAACCTTGTATGAACTTTCTGCAAAGAAAATAGTCAAATTTAAAAAAGGGGTATTTGTATCTATTGTTCCATTTCCATTGGCTATTGGGAGTTTGGGATAATTGGATCCAATGGAATAGTTATAAT
>JAJZJZ010000074.1 GCA_021809755.1 Thermoplasmata archaeon | reverse complement strand
CCATAAAATCCCTTAAAGATTTAAATAAAGTGACAGTATTCCCGTACTACAGCCGTGATAGCTCAGTTGGGAGAGCGCCAGACTGAAGATCTGGAGGTCGCTGGTTCAATCCCGGCTCACGGCATAGTCTCAAAAGTTTAGTGATATACAATTTCTTGAATTATATATTGGTTAATATTAAAATAGCCATAGATGCAATATTTTACATTTGCCAAAGCTATTTAATTTTATATTATTATATTAAAACAAAGTTTGGAGGCCTGTCACTTCGAAGTTTTCTTCGGAAGAAGCTTGGTGGATGTCGTATTGAGATATAAGCCTTGTAAAAGTGGATCAGATCTCCAATCACACCTTTGAATCACACTCATATCTGCCTTTAAGTCTATAAGCATGTATCCTTTCCATTCGTTAGAAAAAATAAGAACCAAAATGAGATTCTTATCTATGCTTTGTTGTACCGTCTTGATTTTCTCCTTCAATCCGGAATTACTAAACCGCCTTACCAGAAGAGCACCTGTATCCTCGTCATGGGATTGCGAAAGTATATCTAATAGAAGTCAAATCTATTCGGGCCATGAGTCCAAAAACTCAACAAAATCAGCAGAAATACCCTCATCCACAAAAAAATATCCAAAATTAGTAACTGAGCCTAGGACCCTAGTATCATAGCGATACCTCCCCCATAGATTATCTTTCACCGTTTTATTCCCAAGCAGGTTAGAAATGAATGCAGATTGTCCTTTAGTTGCCGCAGGATTTCAAAGTCTTCCATTTCATCGGTTTCTTATTCGATGAATTTATAGTGACCCCCGTTCCCTCTCTTGTATGATAAGGCACTTATCATGTTGTTACCTTTACTGGATCGGAATTACCCAGCTATAACCTCCTCTCTCTTCTAATAAGATCGTCTAAGAAACTGTTCATAAGAATCCTGGCAATAATAGGTCAGTGTTCAAGAGCAATAAAAGAAACGCTTTTTCTTAAAAGGGACTACAAATCGAGGTTGTTTCCAGGTTAAATGCAAAATTATTGTTTGTAAACATACCGTTATTTTCATTGCCAAAAGCCGGACATTTTATAAATAAAGTAGAATTTATTCAAACTTAAATTTTATTAACCTAACTTTAGATCTATTACTCGCTTCAAAGCAGTTAAAATCAAAAGATATGGTAAAAGTTCTTTGAGAAATTCTCTTATGGAATGGACTCTTCGCGTTGAACATCTATCTCACTTTTTTCCAGTTGCTTCATAACCTATTCGTTCTCAAGAATTTCGATGGTGACCTCAAAGCTATATAGTACGATTAGAATATGTTCACAAGTCCGGAGTTAGTTGTGGTCAGTATGAACATCATGTGCCTCCAGATTTTAATGCCTTTTAGTATGTTTCAGCTCAAATTCACCCCAGACTTCAATTACATCTCTTTGTGCCTTCGCCTATTACTATGTGCCCTCCAATCACCTGCACGCCGAGCACATGACCCCATGTTTTGCTTCCAATCAAAATTCACCCAGTCTTGCTTCTCAATTCACCACTCTTTTGATTTAGGGCTCGCTTCGAGCACATTATTCCCTCCAGCAAAATCAAATTGAGGAGACAGGAAATAGTATTTCTTGACAGCACATTTTTGCAGCACTCAGTATGAATTTACAATGATATGAAGGAATTCCTGTGCTTTTAATTTTTCATCGATCTCTGTGACATGATCTGAATATGCTTATCTCCATGTACCGTGAACCGATGCTCTTGATTCCGGAATGGAATTCATCTCTCATTTCTTCGTTCAAATGATGTTTGGGCGCATATTTTTTTATTTATTTTAGATAGTCAATCACAATTAGAGTCTTTATTTTTAAAGCTGACAATTACATTCTGAGGTCTGATAAATTGTTGAATATCCATTTAACAGAATAATAAAAATGCTCAAGCTCAGAATTCAAACCGACTTTTTCTGCTTTAGTTATTTCAAAAAAAATAAATTTCGCTTGAGGTTTTTTTCGGCAACGTTACGTCTCCATTACATATCTTTATTCGACTTTTAGGGTATTCTTACTCGCACACGAACTATAGTCCGTAATTATCATATTAAAGTACCTTAGTTCTTTTGATATACCATATCCTAAATATAAACTAATAATAGTAAAATATCCACTTTTTTTCAACGAAGCCATTGTTGATCTGAATAAAGATGAAAAATGTAGACCTTAGTTTTCAAGGGTTTATACGGACTTCTGAGCACAAATAGGATATTTTATACGGCTAAGCCAAGCATTGAATGTGAATGGAACTAGTACTAGGAAAATTTAATAATCTCCATTGATTATAGCCCATAATAAGAGAGATGGGATCTAATGCGGAATGGCCAGGTTAGTTTACTTTTAAGTGGTGGAATAGATTCTACGGCAGTTCTAGCATACTATTTAGAAAATGGCTTTGACACGAGAGCATACTTTATTCATTACGGGCATGCAGCAAATGATATTGAATATAAACATGCACAAATTGTTAGTGAGCACTATAATACTTCATTGACGTTACTTAGATTCACCGGAGCAACATATACTGGAAAATGGGAGATAACTGGGAGAAATGCATTTCTAATTCTTTCAGTTATAATAGCGAGTCAATCTTACTCGGGAATCATATCTGCCGGAATACACAAAGGATCCTCGTATTATGACTGCAACGAAAATTTTATAAACACGATGAAAAAGCTTATTAGTGGATATTCGGAAGGTGCTGTTCAACTAGATTTTCCGTTATTTGAAATGACAAAGGATGAGATTATCACTTATTCCAAGTTGCATAACGTTCCGATCGAAAGTACTTATAGTTGTCAAATTGGCACGGATAAGCCCTGCGGAAAATGTCCGTCCTGTATAGAAAGAAGTGTGGCAATGCGGTATGTCTATAATAAAGACAGGGTGGATAAATAAAATGGGTGGTGGAACCCCTATAGGGAATTCAAGTTGGTCTTCTGGAGGGCCGATGACAGATGAAAAAGTACAAAGTGAAATTGATAGTGCACTTGAGAACACTAAGAGATTAGAATTCGAAACGGAGGTAAATGTGAGGCTCAAGGAAGCATTATCAAGCTATAATGAAAAAGATACTGAACTCGTCAATGAAAGATTAAGTGAAATTAAAGAATTGTTGTCCAAATATCTGGAGACTTCTATAGATATAAGGCGTGGGGGCTCGTGGAAAAAGCATACTTACATTGATGGTCTGAGTGATGTTGACTGCTTGTTCATACTAAATTCGCCCGAGTTTTCTGGGGAATCCCCAAAACACCTCAATGATGAGTTAAAAACGCTTCTTCAAGAGAAACTCGGAAACAGGGCAAAAGTTGAAAGAGGTAATCTATCATTAAAAATAACCTACGAAAATGTGCCAGATTTACAAATTTTGCTAGCACTTAGGAACGATAAAGGTTTACGAATCCCATCAGGTGATCAGGATAGCTGGTCTGGGGTTATAAATCCTGAGAAATTTGCTAAACAGCTTACTGAAACTAACAAAAGTTTAAATGGGAACGTTATCCCAGTGATTAAAATCGTGAAAGGGGCAGTTATTGGAACGGGGATAAATCCAGACATGAAAGGATATCATGTAGAGGCATTAGCTGTAGAAATTTTTCAAGGTTATCAAGGAGAACAAACTAAAAAGGCTATGCTGGAATATTTTTTCTTGAAGGCATCTGAAATGGTAAGAAAGCCTATTAAAGAGATATCAGGTCAGTCCCAGTACGTTGATGATTATCTCGGCGATTCTGGTAGCGCGGAACGGGAAAATGTTTCAAGAGAGCTAAAACGCAGAAGTGATGGGTTAGCTAGGGCTGACTACAAATTCTCAGTAGATGATTGGTTTAACAATATTGGTTTATCATGAGTGTGACAGTGGTGTAGATAAATAGAATTTAGGGTGTGAGAAATTTGAAAATAATAGGTGGTATTTATCGGGAAATCTGTATCGACCCTCAATCTGATAATCTATATGGATCGGCAATGAGGTCAGCGGTTGCTGTCTCTAAAGGATGCGAAGATCTAAGTTTAGTTGGAATGGTGGAACCGGAACTGAAGGAGAATATTGCGTCATTAGCCAAGACTTTTAATTTTAAAATCGAAATCAAAGACCGGAGAAACGAAATTGAATTTATTTATGATACTCCTCTCAGTTCGCCTAGAATTTATGGTCTCAAGACCAATACTATCTCAACAATTGAGGCTTCAGCTAACAATATCCTTTGCTTCGCAATGGTAGAAGCCAATATAAAAGTAAGCGCACATCATTTAGTTGTTGATCCACAAGGGTTATCCAAAATAGATGGGAGGATATTATGGTCTGCGGATCATCTTGCAATAGTTGCTAACAAGTGGGAAGTCACACGACTTTTGGGTGTGGAAGAAAATTTAGACATGGAAACTCTTGCAGAAAAATTGCGAGATAAATACGATGCGGAAATAGCTGTTGTTAAGTGTGGAGCTCTTGGTGCTGTAGTTTTAGATTCTTGTGGTTTGCAACGAGTTCCTGCATATCGTACTAAGAGAGTGAACCCAATAGGATCAGGGGACATTTTTAGCAGCGTTTTTGCTTTTTATTGGGCTGAAATGCGTACTACACCCAAGATTGCAGCTGAGAACGCATCAAAGGCAACTGCAGAATGGGTAATGAACGGACCTTTGCAGGTTATAAGTGGTAATAAAAATGTTACCGCTCCAAATGCTGAAGTGCCGATCTCAGGCCAATCATCAACAGTTTATCTAGCTGCTCCTTTCTTTACAGTATCAGAGCGTTGGTTGGTCGACTTATGCAAAAGTGCACTTACAAATTTAGGAGCAACAGTCTTTTCACCTATGCATGATGTGGGAGTTGGAAATACAGGTAATATTGCATTTAGAGATTTGGAGGGCCTAAAATCGTCTAATGCCGTATTTGCAGTATTAGATGGAATGGATCCTGGTACATTGTTTGAAGTTGGATATGGTACCGCCATAAATAAGCCTATAGTGATTTATGTTAACGATAGGAAAAACAATAATCTCACAATGTTTAAAACAAATAATACCAATATACATGAAGATCTGTCTAGTGCAATTTATGATGCTGTTTGGTTGGGCATCTATACTTAATCCATTAACTTAAATATCTCAAGATTAATAAAATGTGAGGGAAGATATGAAAACTAAAGAAACACAACATGAAGAAAAGGAGGTTAATGGTTGAAATTAGACGGAAAAATTGTTCACATATCTGGTAGCGCCTCTGTTAATACAGAATCAAAGCTAATTGAATATGGGCACGGATTGATTAGGTCAATGGTCAATAAGCTTCTAAGAAGAGGAGCAAGGTTTTTAATACAAGTTGGCAAGGAAGATCACAAAACAACAAACGGTTCTGATGTCCCATTAATATTTGATTGGACAGTAATGTCTGAAATAAACAACTATATTATAGAAAACGGTCAGGAGTTCAAAAATTGTTCAAGAAAACCAATAGTCACCGTGGTGAAGCAAGATTTTATAACTTCAATACCTCCAGTTAAACTAAATCTTTGGAGATCTCTAATGGAAAGGGGAGCCCTTCAAATAGAATTCTTGGAGGAGGGTTGGTCATCAGGGGCTATTAGGAGAATCAGAATGTCAGAACTAGGAGATATATTAATAATAATAAGTGGTGGGGAGGGAGTAGAACACCTTGCAGAGGAATATAATCGGCAGTTCAAACCAATTATTCCACTAGATCTTGATCTTGGTTCAAGCAAAGGAGATGGCAATGGCGGTGGATCAAAATTATTCAAGAAAATGTTGGCAAGATATGATTCATTTATTAGTTTGGAAAAACCTATATCGGCCGGCGAGCTATTCCTAAATATAAAAACTGATAATGGAGTAAGGCCCTTTAAAGATGTAACTGAGGGAATAACAAAGTTGATCGATAACATAACTCCTCCTATGGCTTTTTATGTTAGACTGTTGTCAACATATGAAGCAGAATATAAGGAAGTGGAAAATTTCTTTCGGCAAGTTGTAGATCCCTTAATGAAAGAAAATGGATATTCAATAAAAGAGATGGGGATTCAAAAACCAAATGATGCATGGATGAACGTTGAAATTTTCGAGAATTTGCACAAGGCTGCCTTAGTGGTTGTAGATTTGACAGGATTAAGACCAAATTGCTTAATTGAACTTGGATATGCTCTTGGTAGACCTTCAAAGGTAATACTTACTGCAAAGAAAGATACTATACTACCATTTGATGCCAAAATGTACGAATGTTGCTTTTGGGACACTAAAGAGCAAATAGAATTAACTGCCAAAAAACTCAAGGATTACTTTGAAAGGAATTTTAATCGTCCGTCGGTCATAAGGTATAAGGATGTGCTATGAAATCACCTAAACAGAATGTTAACAATACAAGCGAGATCTACATATCAGTAGACATAGAAGCCTCTGGTCCAATTCCATGTAAATATAGCATGCTCTCGCTCGGGGCGTGTGTAGTCGGCGATACCAGTAGTAACTTTTATTCTGAGATTAAACCAATCAACGATTCATTTGTTCCACAAGCAATTGAAATTAGTGGTTTTAATCTTGACCATCTAAAATCCGCTGGACTTGAGCCAGAAACAGCTCTTAAATCCTTTGCTGAATGGATTGAGCGTATTTCAAACAATAAAATTCCGATTTTTGTAGGTTTTAATGCTCCGTTCGACTGGCAATTTATAAATTGGTATTTTCATATTTATACTGGTTCTAATCCCTTTGGAATAAATGCAATTGATATTAAAGCTTACTTTATGGGTGCGGCAGGTATAGCGTGGAGCAAGACCTCCTCCAGCAATCTACCCGAATGGCTAAAAGCGGAGAATAAAGAGAAGCATAACGCATTGAATGATGCGATTTCACAGTCTATTATTTTCGAGCGATTACTTAAATGGAACCGTGATAAGCGATGACTTCTGATTTGTCTGTTGTTCGTGTAAAGAGGGATAAATGGCAAGATGGCGATGATGGCTCTTTGATAAAATCAAACATATCCAACATAGATAATTACGAATCACCTATTATTTGCGGACTAGACATAGTGGAAGGGTATAAAAAATGTAAAAAGTTAGTCATAGACGCAGGTTTCAAAACTGAAATAGAATGGCAAAGCAATATAGACATAGACCAGCTTACTGAAAGTACCTTTCTTCGTGAGCATGCATGGGTAACTTTATCTTCAGGTATGAAAGAAAAAGTTGTTCGTACTATATTCCAAAGATTTTCTCAAATATTTTACAATTGGAAATCAGCAGAAGTTATTATGAAAAACGAACATCTTTGCAGAGATGCAGCGTTTGCAATCTTTGCCAACAATAAAAAGATTGAGGCCATCTTGCAAACTTCCCGCATAATCTCTACTGATGGTTTTGAGGAAGTAAAGAGATCAATAATGGAGAATCCTGAAAAGATATTGATGGAATTCCCATATATTGGGCCAGTCACATATTATCATTTAGCTAAGAATATCGGGCTACATGTTGCAAAACCAGATAGACATCTATCTAAACTTGCCAGAGAGCTTAATATTTCAAGTGTCCAAACACTATGTAGCTATATAGGGAAAAGAACTGGCGATATTATTCCTGTGGTTGACATTGTGCTTTGGAGATATGCAACAATAACAGAAGACTTTGTGATTAAATTTATTGAATTATCTAAATAATTGTGAATTATGCTCACAAGTTCAAACAAACTATTAAAATTGATGTGTCTGGTGTATCCTATCTTTGCCCTATTTTAACACTACAGTTCAATTGAAAGTTTTTCAATGAGAGTTTCTTGGTCTTTTGTGTGTTCAATGGTACTGTGCTAACCGCTGTTGTAAAAAAACTCCTTGATGTCTGCCATGATCTCCACAGCACGGTTGTATGTCAATCCGCACCTGTTGACGATAATTGCGATGATTGCATACCCGGGAATGAGAGGAACACCCTCGCCCGCGTTCCCTCTTCTGTATGCTCATAAAAGAGTTCCATTATGTATTTTGAATACATGAATTCCTTCCCAACCACATCCCATTTCCTGTATATTTTCAGAATGTCCTCCACGGAAATGCAACTGGTATTTCCCTTTCTGAGATTACCTATTCTACTTTAGGAATGTCAACTGGCGCAATGCTTTCTTTTCTGAGAACTAAGTTTAACCTTAAGCACTCCTATATTTTTATGCTTATTTTCGCTGTTGGATGTTTTCTAATTCCATCTTCCACAAGTTTTGCCATGTACATCGGATTTCAGACTACACATGGAGTTGGAAATCCCGGCAATAGAATAAGCAGAAATACTGTTATAATGAACATGGTTCCAAAAGAATATTCAGGAAGATTTAACACAGGGGTACAAATATTAAGCGATATAACCCGGCTCTTATTGCTTCTTATTTTTACCATTTCTATAGAATTTTTGGGACCAACTTTACTGTTAACTATTACAGGAGTCATTATGTTGGTAGCTATTATCCTTTCCCTGGCACTTTATAGATTCAATCATAATGTAAGCAATTTTTTTAAAAATTTGAATTGAATGCTTCACCTTCTGGAGAATTAAATCAGCATTATGATGATGAAAAAAAATTTCCAAAGATCAAATAAACTGCAACCAGAGCATTATTGGATCATCTTCTCCCTCAAGCTGCGTCTCTGTTTCTCCTATAGAACTGACTGTTTTGAATGAAAGAAAGTATATTTTTCCATTTTCTTTTATACCCTTCATAATGTGTTCAACCGGCTGCCCATTGGGCAGGTGCGCCTGTGCTTCTGGCATCTCTGGAGAAAACCTGAGTTCCACAGTATTATCCTTATTTTCAAAAAGATTATATGATCTATTCTGTAAAATGAATTCTTTAAGCTTTTTCTCTTCGACCCATGGTTTAT
>JAJZJZ010000073.1 GCA_021809755.1 Thermoplasmata archaeon | reverse complement strand
ATCTCAGGGGTTGTGAAATCTGGCTCACCAATTCCAAAATTATAAATCTTCATGCCCTTAGATTTTAGTTCCTGTACCTTATTGCTCAATGAAACGGTTTCTGATTTAGAAACCCTAGAGACTCTATGGGAAACCATAGAACAACAATGCAACTTTCATAATTAATTCTTTTCCGGTAGGATATGAAATAGATTACTATGATATATTTTACATTTGTATTCGCTCTCATCCCGTTGCAAAGGCAAGAGGTCTTCCCGCTCAGGGGGGGATTTGTGACTCAATCAACATTCTGGAAGCTCTAATAGATGATTTGCGAGTTCTAGTGGTTTGGTTATCATTGGATAATGACCTGTTTCCATAAGACGATATGGGCCATACAAATTCCCAAAGTATCCCCGAGAAATTTTTTGAGCGATTTCATCCTTAGTGGCCCCGGACAAGTCACAAAAAATATATGAATTTTTCACAATTTTTGGAGATTGTAATAGCTTGATGGGATCAGTAGCGAGCTTAACTGGCCATGGAGTACATTTACTCAAAATCCATTGTTTGTTATGGCCTTCTACATCTTTTGCAATATTTTGTAAAATAGATTCTGAGAGCGGGATGGTTATTGCTCCTTCAGGCAATTTTCCAAATTCGTCCGCAGCAAATGATCCCTGTGGTTCACTTGTCTCATCAGGACTGAAACTGTCAAGATATATAACCATCCTTATTTTTTCAGGTATTCTATCAGCAACAGCGGCTGCCACTTTCCCTGCAAAACTATGACCTACCAGCACTATGTTATCTAAATCATTGAATCTAATAACATTCAGGACATCTTCAATGGCGATATCCATTCCAATTTCAGGGTATAGAAGATGGACTCTCTCACCCATACCTGTTAGGGTAATTGGAAAAACCTTGTGTCCACTTTCTACCAAATACGGTTCCACATCTCTCCATACCCAACCCCCCAGCCAAGCGCCGGGGATCAAAACATAATTATACACAATAAACTTAGTTTAGATTGATTAATCAATATTCTGTAGCTTTCGCTCTTTAAAAGATTAAAAAAGGAATGGTTCCTTTGATTGAGTGTGAGAATCAAGAATTTAGGAGCATCTTTGAATTTAAATAATTCATAAATTTTAACGCTATAATTTGGCAGAAGGTGCATAATTTGGGCAATAAGCTTTAATCATTGCCCATATCAAATTTAAACTGCTGATCACTTGACCTTTTTCGAATCTATTGTTGTTCCAAATATTGAGCCAATATTTCTGTATCCTATTTTCTTGTAGAAGTTTAGGGCAATCAAATTGAGGGCTGGAAATTCAGCTGTTACTATGCTAATACCAATTTTATTTAACTTTAAATAAAAATAGTCAAGTAAGGCTGCACCAACTTTTTTTCTTCTGTATTCTGGCATAATGTACAAATCTATTATTCTTGCTTCTTTATCAGGATTGTAATATACCCTTTTTCTTATTTCTGCCTTTAAAATTCCCACTATATTCTTGTTGAATTCTGCTACTATGACAATATAATTTTGAGAATCGGTAATACAGTTGCCGTAAAATTTCTCTGCATCTACTCTCTTGTCCTCATCTATGGTATATAACGGGTCAAATTCCCCATTAAGCCTCTTCATCCTCTCAATCAAACCCAGAAAAGGTTTAAGATCCTCGCTCTTCGCATCTCTTACTTCAATTTTCATCTTTTTTTCATCCTTCATTATTGTTCACCCGGTAAATTCCTTATGAGCTTTTCATCCATCAGTTTTCTGAATATTTTTCTGTTCTCTTCAATTATATCCTTCGCAATATCATAAAACATCTTCTTGCTTCCTGATTTTCTGGCAAGACCCTCGTCTGATGTTGCTTTTGCCACCGCAGAGGCAACCTGAGGATACAAATCCGTATCTGTCATCTTCGGAACTATATTGTCATCATTTATATCAGAAACGAAGTTGGCAATTTCATAGGAAGCTTTGACCATTATGGAAAAGTTTACTCCCTTAGCCCTCGCGTCAAGAACACCACGAAATACACCGGGAAATACTAAACTATTATTAATCTGATTCGGGAAATCTCCCCTTCCCGTAGCCACTATTTTGGCACCCCCTTCCTTTGCAATATGTGGCCATATCTCAGGAACAGGGTTTGCCAAAGCGAATATAACAGGATAATCATTCATTTTCTTGATCCATTGGGGTTTTATTGTGTTTGGATCGGATTTGGCTGCGGAAACAACTATATCAGAACCAGACAGTGCTTCAGGGATACCTCCTTTTTTCCTTTCAGCGTTTGTACTTAGAGAAAGCTCATACTTCCAAGGATTATTAACCATTAATGAGTCTATATCCTCCCTCTCAGGTTCCAGGATACCTTTTGAATCCACAAGAATTATATTCCCAGGTTTAAATCCAGCACTTATGAGGAGATTGGATGCAGCTATATTTGCAGCACCTGAACCGATGAATACCACTCTGGAATCCTCAATCTTCTTCCCTGAGAGTCTTAGTGAATTTATAATGCCTGCAAGTATTATACAGGCCGTTCCAAGTTGATCATCATGCCATGCCGGAATGCTAAGCTCTTTTTGCAAATCACGTAGAATATAGAAACACTTTGGACTCTCAATATCTTCTAGATTGTAACCTCCAAAGGATGGTTCAAGGGCCTTGGCAACACTAATAAATTCCTCCTTAGTTTTGGTCCTTATTGGTATGGGGACGGCATTTACTCCACCGAGATAGTTGAAAATCATGGCCTTCCCCTCCATTACGGGCATTGCTGCTTCGGGACCAACATTTCCAATTCCCAGAACTCTGGTTCCATCAGTTAATATAGCAATTGAATTCCACCTGCCGGTTAGATCAAACGACAGATCCGAATTTGCTGCAATTCTTCTTGAAACCTCAGCCACGCCCGGGGTATACCAATATGAAAAATCAGATAAAGTATTGATCGGAACCTTTGGAAGAACCATTATTTTACCTTTATAATATTGAGAATATTTGACAGATAGATCGTTAAATTTTTTAGTCCTCTCTTCGTCTTGCATATATTTCACTATGCGAATCAAATTAATATACGATTTGCCTCACTATTAATATGAATATTCAAAATGTAAAACTTGATTGGGACTCTATTTTGGAGAGACAAATCAACTGGCTTGAAAAACTTTATGACAGCGACCAGATCAGATCTTCTTATGAAGCAATCATACCTCTCCTGACTGAAAATAAGATTCCTTCAAGAGTTATAATTTCTGGTGGGAAGGTCATAGCTTATGCCTTTTATATTACTGATAATGACGATATTGATCGGTTATATGCCACAATGGGTTTCAATAATACATTGTTAGATGAGCAGAAAATCGCATCACTCTTGGATTGGTTAAAAACTGAATCAAAGCGGCAGAATAAAACAGTAATAATGAATGGAATTTTTAATGAGCCCGAGAATTTCAAGGAAATTGCTTCCAAAAATGGATTTAATTCAATAAATAGAGTACGTATGGAACTATCTCTAGATAAAATAATGTTAAATGAAGGTAAAGAAGATACAAGATTTACATTCAATACTATTGACAAGGGAAATTTAACAGAAGCATGTGATTTGATATTTGATGCGTTCAGGTCATTACCAGAAAGGATCTTACTTCCCGTAGGGGATAATAAGACCAACATGCTAGCTCATAGTTTGATGAACAGTACTTACGGAAAGTTGATTGAAGAAATTTCATATCTGGCCTCTGAGAACGATAATGCTGTGGGAGGGGTCATATTTACCGATGGCTCCACTGAACTTAAGAGGATTCCCCTTCTTTTATTCATATTTGTTTTGGATGAATATAGAGGTCAGGGAATTTCTGAGGCCATTATGGAGAGAGCTCTCCTTAAAATTAAAAAACTTGGATTTGAAGGAGTTCAATTATGGGTAGACAAAAATAATTTTGCTTACAAGATGTATAGAAAATTTGGTTTTCAAGAATATGAAAATGAAAAGACCCCAATATACTATTTTAACCCCTAAAAATAAGGTTTTCCTATCCTAAACATATTTTAATTTTTATTTAATGTTATCCATATAATCATATATATAAGATGAGGCGCGTTCGATTACTTCCACAACCTTAGGGTCAACATCGTTATCCCCCATTTCACTTATGGGAAACCATCTTAAATCCCTATCAGAAGAGATTAGAGATTTTGAGTTGTTTTTTAATTTTGCAAGAAACACTATGTCAATATGATTATGCTTTCCATCCTCATATGTCATATTCTCAATTAGGATCGTTATGGGATTTATACTCAACTTCAAAGGTATGGTATCATCTCTTTGTCTTAAAGTATAATCGATTAAATCAATTTCCTCGTGTGTTTTCTCTTTAACTATTCGCTTAATTGCATCTTCAGGTGATTCACCGCTACCAAAGTGATCTCCAATGAGCATCCATTTCTTTAAACCACTATTCATTTGAAGTATTGCCATATTTCCTTCCAGAATTACGGCACTTACAACAATACACGTTTTAACCATGATATGTGATGATATCGAATCAATATTTAAGTGATTTTCAAGTAATAGAGCTACTGTTATGATAATGATATTAATAGGTGAAATAACAGAGAGCAAAGGTTGCATTAGACTTTAAAATTAAAGTAAAGCTTTACAGCCCTATACATAAAGGATTAATTCATATACTATTGTCATAAAGACTGGAATTGAAAAATTATCATCTATGGGAAACGTGGAAAGTGCCTCAGCGAAAACCGCAACAACTGCATATAAAACTCCATAAAGACCTAAAAGGTAAAAACCCGCAATGGCGGTTACAGCAAACATTGCAAAAAATCCAGAATAACTCTTTTTCTTGTTAAAGAATAACTTCGGACCTTTTACTTTCGAACCTACTATTGTTGCAAGAGAATCCCCAAATGTAACGGCAATAACAACAAGAATTATAAAATCAAGATTATGAACCACCGATACAAGCGCAAGTATTCCAATGGCAAACCATGATGCGCCAACACCAAGTTTCGTGTTCTCCCTTTCAAGGGATGTCAGAAACCTTGCAGCTTTAAATGCGTGCTTGTCTTTGATTGAATTAATAATAAGGAAGTAAATGAGTATAAATATGGTGAGTAAGAAGAGGGCCTTTACCATACCTATGAAAACAATACCCAGAATAATCACTATACCTCCAGCGATCTGCACAAGGTCTCTTGGAACTTCCTTGGAAACTGAACGACCTTTTTGATTTTCATTATCCCGGGAATACGAAATGAGTTTATCATGGCCCAGAAAAGCAGAACCAAATCCCAAAATAATCGACATATCTATAATTCGAATATGGTTAAAATTAAAAAATAGGGAATATGCAAGTACGAATACGGCAAGAAATATAAATGATACATAGAAGTTCTTAGTATAAAGGGATTCAGCGCATATTAATGAAAGAATTCCCACAGGCAATATCCAGTAGGTATTGAAGAAAAAGAACATTGCCACAAGTACCAAAGCCACAAATAAAGAAAGAAAATATGAAAATCCAAATCTTGGTATGAAAGATATGGCTAACACAGTAAGAAAGCTGATAATTGCTATGATATTTATATAAAATATAAGGTCAGGCACGTTAAATGCCTTAATTGATCAACTTATATTAACCTGACATTTTATGGGTTGCTTAAATTCATTTTCCTCTCCTATCCTGAATAGTATTGATTCTCAATGTATGTAAAATGCAGGTTAATATGGGTTGTCCATTTGAGTGTAATAGTGATTGTCAATCCTTAAAGCCCTCATAATCAGTTTAAAATCTAATTTTCTAATTCTTGAATAGCTCTCTGAATACATTATACAGGCTTTAAATTTAAAATTGCTAAAAAGATTTAATACGCCCAAGCGATTATTCAGATAATGTCCAACTCCTTTGACTCAAATACAGATGATGAAATTAATACTTCAGATGAAGAACTTTTGAAGTTTATTGAAGAGAGAAAAGTTAAAATTAAACTCTTTGGGGCGGGAGGCGCTGGTTCAAATACAATAAGCAGAATAATGAGGGACCCATTAAGCACAAAGGTTCGACTCATAGCATTGAATACCGACGCCGCTCATTTGAGAATGATAGCTGCCCATAATAAAGTTATACTTGGAAGAAATCTCACAAAAGGGCGTGGTTCGGGCGCAGACCCCAAGGTTGGGGAAGAGGCAGCAAAGGAGTCGGAAAGGGAGATTCAAAAATTCATTGACGGCACAAGTATTGCTTTCGTAACCACTGGCCTTGGGGGCGGAACCGGTACAGGTTCAGGTCCATATATAGCAAGCAAGGCCAAGAAAGCAGGAATACTTACGATTTCTGTTGTTACCTGGCCGTTCACAGATGAAGGGGAGAAGAGGTCTCTTAATGCCAAGGAGGGCCTGGAAAAGTTAGTTTACTATTCTGATTGTGTAATCGTACTTCCTAATGACAAACTGCTGGAACTGGTTCCTGATCTTCCCATTCAGAAGGCTTTTAAACTCGCAGATGAAATTATAATGAAGGCAATTTCCGGAATATCAGATCTTATAACAAAGCCAGGATTGATAAATCTTGACTTTAATGATCTTGTAAGAGTGACAAAAGACTCAGGAATGGCAATGTTCGGGCTTGGTCTTTCCTCTGCCCCTGTTGGGCAGCGTATAACTGAGGCAACTGAACAGGCAATTAATTCCCCTTTCCTTGATGTTGATCTTTCAACCTCGAAGGCCGTTATCGTAAGCATACAGGGGGGAAAGGATTTGATGCTTGATGAAGCGGCAGCTGCCTTAGAGATCATTAAGAAGAGGGTAGGCGAAAAGGCTGAAATAATTATGGGAACGAGTCTCGATTCTCAACTAAACGGAAAGATACAGATAATGGTTCTTGCAACGGGAGTTAAAACAAAGTTTGATGTACACCCTGGACCCGGTAAAGGATTTGGCGGAGATATCGATAACATCTCCTAAATTTCCAGAAAAGTTTAAATCATTAAAATATTCATTTTCCTTAAAATCTATCAAAACGTTTTAATTTACACTCAAATATCCTATGGAAATGAATATATGGTTAAGAGGCAAATATAGGGTGTTTTTCAATGACTGAGCAGGCCGACCTCATGATATTTGAGAAAGCAAGAGAGGCAAGAAAACTTATCATAGAGATGGTCTATTCAGCAAACAGTGGACATCCTGGAGGTTCCCTAAGCATTATTGATATTTTAGCGGATCTGTATTTTAGGGAAATGAACATTGATCCGACAAATCCAAACGACCCCAACAGAGATCGACTCATAATGAGTAAAGGTCATGCTTCCCCGGCATTATATTCCATACTTTCACTAAGGGGGTTTTTTCCCAAGGAACTACTAATGGGCTTTCGGAAACTTAATTCTAAACTGGAGGGGCATGTTCATCGGGGGGTGCCAGGTGTAGAGTCATCTACGGGTTCATTGGGTCAAGGCCTAGGTGTAGCAGTAGGGATGGCTCTTGCCGGTAAGATAGATAAGGCAAAATATACAGTATATGCAATTATTGGTGACGGAGAAATCGAAGAAGGAAGTGTATGGGAATCATTCATGGCAGGATTCAAATATTCGCTTTCTAACCTAATAGTAATATTAGACAAGAATAATGTTCAATTAGATGGATTTACCAAGGATATAATGCCCATGGGAGATATCGGAGCTAAGGTAAGGTCCTTTGGATGGAATGTTTTTGAAATTAATGGTCATAACATTCATGAGATTTCTGAAACAATACAGAAAGCAAAGAATAAGAAAGACGGGCCTAACCTTATTATTGCAAATACGGTAAAAGGCAAGGGAGTTTCATATATGGAGAATAATCCAAAGTATCACGGATCACCTCCTGCAAACCAGAGCGAATATGAGAAGGCATTGAAGGACATAAAGGAGATGACGGCATGAGCTCAGAGAGTTTAAGGGAAAAATACGGAGAAACTTTAGTAAAACTAGGTGAAAAATACAATGATATTGTGGTTCTTGATGCTGATCTATCCTCATCCACAAAAACGGCAACCTTTGGAAAGAAATTCCCCGATCGTTTTTTCAATATGGGGATATCAGAACAGTCCATGGTTTCGTCTGCAGCTGGCCTGGCCCTTAGTGGTAAACGGGTATTTGTATCTACCTTTGCAGTATTTCTTATGAGGACATACGAACAAATCAGGCAATCTATTTGCTATAACAACGTGAATGTAAAATTTGTTGTTACCCATGCGGGAATAACGGTTGGAGAGGATGGGGCTACACACCAGATAGTAGAAGATGTAGGTATAATGTCGGGTCTGCCTAACATGAAAGTAATAGTGCCGGTTGATTCAATAGAAACCCAGAGCGTTTTGGAGTATCTTACTGAAAATACTACCACTCCTTATTATGTAAGACTCTCAAGGGAAAAGTTTCCGGTCCTTAATGAACCGGACTATAAATATACGGAAGGAAAATCTGTTACGTTTAGAGACGGTAAGGATTTGACAATATTTGCCAACGGAGTAATGGTATCTTTCGCCCTTCAAGCTGCAGAGGAATTGAGAACGCATGGGATAGATGTAAGGGTGATTAATCTTTCAACGGTTAAGCCAATTGACCGTGACTCAATTATCAAGGCCGCCAAGGAGACGGGTAAAATTGTTACGGCTGAAGAACACTCTATTTATAATGGCATTGGAAGCAGAGTCTGTGAGGTTGTTTCAGAGGAATATCCAGCAATCGTCAAAAGATTGGGAATGAGGGATACCTTTGGAAAATCTGGAAAATCTTGGGAACTGTTTGATTATTTCCATATGGGTGTACAGGACATAGTTAAATTAGGATTGGAATGTTTCAGGGAGGATAAGAAATGAAAATATTTTTAGATACCGCAAATGTAGATGAAATTAAGAAGGTTAGAGACTGGGGTCTGCTTGATGGATTAGCAACAAATCCATCATAGGC
>JAJZJZ010000072.1 GCA_021809755.1 Thermoplasmata archaeon | reverse complement strand
GAGGTTGAAAGAAAATGTCTCATTTGAAGCAGAAAAAAGTGTCCAAAATTAAGGGGCTCAGATCAAGGGAGAATCGTACAGGATCAAGGACAGGAAAAGAAATTCGTTGCCAACCATGAAAAAAGAGGGAGAAAAATGAGAGGAAGTATATATAGGGGGGGTCAATTTAAGATTGGCGTTTACACTTCACATGGCTGAACTCTTACGATACAAGAGATAAAGAGAACAAAAACCTGAAAAAGATCATTAGCGGGTAAATCAGTGTATAAAATAAAAAGTTGGATAATTAAACCTATACATCCAACCTCATTTCAACCTCACCAGTTGTTCTAAATCTACTTCTTTGATAAAAATCTATATTTTTTGGTTTACATGTTAATACTATTTTATAACAATCATTTTTCTTTGCAATTTCTATCAATCTATTAATCATTGTTATTCCTATTCCAAATCCTCGCATATTTTCCCTAGTAATGACATTTTCAATATGAGCGTAAGGGCGACCCCCATGAGATAGATTATTTTGTATAAGCAGTGTGGAAGTACCCACAATATCTCCATGATATTCTGCAACTATTAGATGGTTGTTCTTATCCTGCAGTATTAATTCAAGTTGTTTCTTAATTTTTTCAGTTACTTTATTATTGTTTGAATGAGGATTAAATTCAGAAAAAAGTAATACAATGTCATCTATATCAATCATTTTTGCAGAACGTAATTCAAGTTCTAATTTATGAAAAGTGTTCTCAATTATTAAATCATTCAGTCTGTTTATACCATTCCAGAATTCAAGTTGTTTATACCGAAGAGGATGTCCATTTTTGTATAGCAAATTTACAGCATCAGTAAGGTATAATTCTCCATTACTTTGATTTGGTATTATCATACCATATACTTGAAAAAACTCTTTTGACATTACATAAATTCCACTGTTTGCAATACCTGGACCTGTAAATTTCTTTTCAACAACCATCTCAGCGTAACCTGCATTATCTAATTTTATGGAACCATATTCTTTTAACTGTTCAGTTTGAAACCCAAAGATTAATGGGTTATCTAATTTTAAAGTGTCATCAATATTGAAATTTGATATATCATCTCCCATCTGTACCAAGAATAAATCCTCAGTAACAAACTCCTTCGCTGAAAATAATGCATTTGCAGTACCTTTTGGTTCATCTTGATAGCAATAAGATATATTATAGTTCTTTAATGCTTCTCGAAATTGTGGTTCATCCTTTCGATTTATCACTATTCCTATTTCTATACCTGCGTGATCTAGTCTTTTAACAATTCTTTCAATTATAGGAGTACCACGGACTTTAAGTAAGGGTTTTGGAGTTGATAAAACATAGTGATCATTAGTTCCTTCCTTTATCCTTTTTCCACTTCCTGCAGCGAGAATGACAGCTTGTTTAATCATGTTGTATCACATCCTGCGTTTCTTTCATTGCAATTTTCATATATTTGTTCATGGAATCTTCGTCTTTTCCTTCCGCCATTATTCTAATATTATTAGACGTATTTGAAGTTCTTATAAGATAACCACCATCAGAATGTATAACTTTAATTCCATCTATTTCCAGAATTTGTTTATTCTTTTCTTTAATATTTTTTATTATTTTCTCCATAAAAACAAATTTTAAATTCTCTGGAACTTCAAAAGTAGCAGTCTCATAATAAAACTTTGGAATATTTTTCGAAAGGAACTCATTTAAAGGTTCTTCAAGTTTAGACATAAACTCAATGAGTTTTAGACTGGCAAATATTGCGTCGTCCCTGTAGTTTGTCTCTTTCATTGCTATATGGCCACTAAATTGTGCTGCAAAAAGTGATCTGTTTTGTAAAGCCATTGCAGAACAGAAGTTATGCCCTACTCTGCTTATTAAAGGGTTAAATCCCATTCTTTTAATATATTCTAATAAAGATGAAGGACACGTAATATCTAGAACTATTGAACCATTATTATAAGGCAGAGAAAAAATTTTTGAAAATATTGCTATTAACGCTATCCCATCTGGATATATTTTTCCATTTTGATCTACAAATGCAATTCTATCACCATCTGAATCGTACATTATTCCAATATCTGATCCTGATTCGACTACATGTTCACTTAACATTTTCATGGACTGATAGCTGGGTTCAACATCATGTATTGGGGTGTCAAGAATTTTATTGTTAATAAAATTAGAAGTTATACCAAATTTATCGAATAATTTTGGCAAAAATAATGATGGAACACTATTTGAAGTGTCTATTATAACTGTCAAATCCTTTCTAATTGGACCTATTTCCATTTTTATGGTATTATAATAATCATCTAATATTTTTGAATAGTTTTTATGGACTCCTTTTTCGAAATTCCCTATTTTTTCCTCTAAATAGTGTGTTCTGATTTGCTCAAGGCCGTTCCCTTCAGAAATTACCTGTCCATATTTATCACAAAATTTAAAACCATTCCATTCGGGTGGAAGATGAGATGCAGTAATCATAACTCCTGCTAAACTATTCATCTTTGCTATAGAATAATAAACAATAGGGGAAGGCACCATACCTAAATTTAGAACGTTGCAACCAGAATTCAACAGCCCAGAAATAAGAGAATTTGAGAGGGATTTACTACCTTTTCTCGTGTCTCTTCCCACATTCACCACTCCTTTATTTCCAATGTATGAACCAAATGCCTTTCCAATTTTATAAGCAACATCCTCTGTAATTTCATCACCATAAATTCCACGAATGTCGTAAGCCCTAAAAAATGATGGATATTTTCTTGACAATTTACTCACCTTACCGTCACCGATTTTGCAAGATTCCTTGGCATATCAGGATTAATTTTTTTAAAAATTGCAATCTCGTATGATAATAATTGCAAAGTCATGACAATTGGCATAAAGTTGAAATTTTCTAAATTCGGCACTCTTATGAATTTGTCAAAAAGGTCATTATTTTCAGGAGATATACCTATTATTTTAGCTCCTCTAGCTTTGAGTTCCTGTATATTCATAAGCGATTCATTCATAGTTTCTTTTTCAAGAAGTGCAATTACCCAAGAATTATTATCAATTAGTGAAAGTGAACCATGCTTTAATCCAGACAAATCAAATGCTTCTGCATGTATATAAGTGCACTCTTTCAGCTTAAGTGCTCCTTCCAAGGAATATATATAACATTTGTTTCTTCCGACCACGAATACATTATCCATTTTATGAATTATTTCTGCAGATGATTCAATAGCATTTAAAACAGAAGGCACAAAAAAATTATAAATCTCATTGTTTGCGATAATAAATTCTTTTTCCAAGGATGTGATTGAATTATTCATAAATGCTGATAAAAAATTCAAGATCAATAGGCTGCTTGTGAATGATTTTGTCGAGGGAACGGCTTTTTCTACCCCTGCTCTCATTTTCAGCAAAACATCCACCTTTCTTGCTATTGATGAAGAAGGAACATTTATAATTCCTATTTTTTTGGTTTTATTAAATTTGGTAAGACCAGAAATTAAATCCGCCGTTTCTCCACTTTGAGAAATCACTATAAAAACACTTTTGTCGTCAATTACTTTAGAATAATCGACAATTTCTTCTCCGTTGATAGCTATTGCTTGTATTCCATGTGCAACAAAGAGTTTAGCTCCATACATTGCAGCATGGTATGATGATCCACTGCCAATTAAAAAAATTTTGTCACATTTTTTTAACAAGTTAGTTGCTAAGTGAAAATCATCATATTCCTGTGCTTCAAATTTTTTCCAAATTGCGGGTTGTTCAAATATTTCTTTTTCCATAAAATGTTTATGATTTCCCTTTTCTATAATTTGTGGGTTCATATCTACATTTATAATTGGATGATCGGCGTTATTTACGGTATAATTTTTTATGCTATATTCATTTTCAGAAAAAGTAATTATATCTCCATCATGAAGAAAGATAAAATTTTTAGTGAAATTAATTAGAGAAGGAACATCACTTGAAATGAAAATTCCTTTTTTTCCAAGTCCAATTAATAAAGGACTACCATTTTTGTATGCAACCATATAAGGATATTCTGTATGCATTACAACAAAAGAGGAGAGCCCCACAATCTTACTTGTTACAGATTTAACAGATTCTACAAGATTCAAACCTTCTTTCAAATAATCTTCAATCATGTGTGATATAATTTCTGTATCAGTTTCCGATTGAAATGTGTGCGATCTTAATTTTTTCTTTAATTGTGCCCAATTCTCTATGATTCCATTATGTACAACTGCTATTTTTCCAGTACAATCTGTATGAGGATGTGAATTTCTCTTTTCAATTCCTCCATGGGTTGCCCATCTGGTATGAAACATTGCCCTATTAGACTGCTTTTCTTCAATTGAGTATTTCTCAATGACTTCTTCGATTTTGCCTACATCCTTATAAATATTTAAACTGCCATCTTGATAAAGCGCACATCCAAAGCTATCATATCCCCTATATTCTAGAGACTTAATACCTTTGATCAAGTAGTTAATAGAATTGTCTGAACCAAAATAACAAATTATTCCGCACATTACTGTACGAGATTAAAAGAACATTATAATAATTTTCGTATTTGTATATCTTCATTTCCCACTGTTTTTTTGCAAAGGTTGATAGCCAGACAACTTGTATTCGGAACCAGAAAGTATTTTCATGAGTATATAATAATCCTTCATGGACAATTTCTAACAACATATTAATTTTTTACTTTTGATTTACCTTTCCCAAAAATTACAGCGAATTCATGGTGAATACACTCAGAAATAGTTCCTTTATTCCTTATTTTCTCTTTTTTTCATCCATTCTTCATGGAATTTCCATAGCTCACGCTATCACCCCTTTCTTTTTCATCCCGATCATGCACATGAGATTGTACCCCAGGAAAACGAACATGTTCTTGACCCTCACCCTTGGGATAGTGGTAACGAAGACATGACCGCCGTGGAATATGGTCTTGATGACAGAATAGGGCCTTTCACCCCTGGATCGCTTTCTCGTTAGCTGCAACAAGTGCTTTCTTCTTTGTATTCCTCCATCGACCTTGCGATGACAGAAATCTGATATGACTGGATTCGATCACACTGCTGAAAGAGTGCTCCGGTATATTTCAGATCTGAGTGATGAATCCCCTCTCTTTGACATGGCCTTCTGGGATCTCTGTTTTTCGCCCTCCTTAATTACGGGATCAATGCCGGCAAATGCAACAAGCTTCTCAGCATTCTTGAATCTGTTGATATCACATATCTTTCCAAGTATTACGGACCCTGTTATGGGCCTGATACCGGGAATGTTCATTATTACACGATTTCAAATTCAGGATCAGATTTCATTGCCTTCTCAAAATTCTCCTCTTCATTCATGAGTACTTTCAGTATCCTGATCAGCGAGGATATCTCCATTTTAAGTGCTTTGTCCAGGTATGAATTTCCAGGTGAGTCCCCGGGTAATAGGTTAGTGTTATGAAGCCTGACCTTTTGTTTTTCCTGATCTGTTCAGTCTCTCCTCCATCTTCTTCCTTCTGTTCCTGTCCATCCACTCCTTTATTTCAGGCGGGCCATCCGACAGTATGCAGCTCTTTTTCAGTTTGGATGTGTAGTGCAGGGAATAGATCCTTTCGTATACCCTGTCACCGGATTCCGATCTGATTCCACCATTTCTCTTCCTGTACATGACTGATGGCCTGAGGGCCCTCTCAGCCCTGTTGTTGGTTGGTTCAACATCCGGATCTGTAACGAATTTGAAAAGCCACTCTTTTTTCCTCTTCAGAAGATTATCTACAAATGATCTGCAATCCCTGTGATCGTAATCCGAATCGATCAGGAAGATTAGTCTGTGATGCAGTTTCTCCAAGTCTTCAACGGTTCCATGACCCTCAAAGGCTTTTGCCTCCCCGTACACTCTTTTCAGCGATCTCAGTATCCTGTTGCCGTCGTTTCCATGGAACTACTTCAGCTCCTTTGCATCGCATATTATATGGGACCAGCAGTACTGCTGATCATTCTTTGTCTTTTTCGCCAGGGTCTCGAATGCACTGTGCCTGTCGTGTACATCTGTCCCATTGTGTTCACCCGGCACCTCAAGGGGAACATCATGGCCGTTGGACTTTGATATCCTGAATATGGCCTCACCCCTCGTGACGAATGTCCACAGATTCTCATTCTTCCCGTCGTTTCTCCACGACGTTGAATCCATATGCCGGTACGTGGCATCCCTTATTGCCTGCAGGAGATCGGCATACTTATGGCCAAATGCTTCAGTCAGCAGTTTGAGTATGTTGTCAACCTCCCCTTCAGATATGGCAATACCGAACAGGTTCATCATGGCATCCGAAACATTCTCCCCGCTCATTCCCATGCCTATCTTCAGGTATGCCACGGTCAGCATTGCCCTTATTGACAGGCGTGCATTGGGCAATGCATCATCTACGGGGGATTCAACCATGATTTTACACGATTTGCAGTATCTTCTCTCAATCCTGTACTTTGTAACGACAGGTTTTGGTACGGATATATCCTCTATGGCACGTTCACGGATCTCCTGCACCTTGCTCAGCATTGAAGAGCAGTTTGGGCATCTGTGTATGGGCACCTTAACAAGTTGGTCTATCCTCTCAGGGTATTTGCGGAAGAAACCCTTATGCCCCTTCTTCTGCCCCGGTTTCTTCCTCTCCCCCGGTTGTGGCAGTATTTCAGGCCTGATCTCGTATGCCTTATCGTTCTTGACGCCTATGTTAGAGGGATGTCTTTTTTTGTATTCCTCGTCCTTCTTCCTCTACTTCTCCAGTTTCTCCTCCAGATCCGCTATTCTTTTATCCTTCCATTTGGATGCTTTCATAAGTGCATCTATGATCTTCTGGTCACGGGATGTTTCTGCTAGGAGTTCAATCATTCTATTAATATAATGAATTCAGTATATATGGATCTTTCGGTTGCGTGAAATCCAGTGTTAATGGGAGATTTTACTTCAGAACACTAATGTGTTACTGTTCTTAGATAATTATATAACGGAATATGATATATTCCGGTTGATTCCATTCCAATCTTCTTCATTGTAACGGTAGATTTCAGTGTTTGATCAGATCCTGCACTTCCCTGAATTTATAATTCCCGTTTTCCTTATTGCTTCCCTTGCATAAAATATTGAGGGCATAATCATTGCGCAATAGTCGAACTTATCCTTTGCAATGTCTATTCCAGCATATATTTTCACTCTTTTACCAGTCAGGTTCCATCCCAATCTCCTTCATCCACCACAGACTTGTCTTTTATCCGCAGACATGCTGCAACATCCCATCCGGGTACAGATTGAAAGAAGGGAGACGCATGCTCCTTACCGAGAATTTCCCTCAAGAAACACAACCCGTATCCCTGGCTAGGCTTATATCCTAATTGTCATAACGGATTCAAGGGGCAGGGATTTTGTAAAGGAAACTATGGGTGAGGAATTTCCATAGCCCCGTTATAGTAGATAGTTGGAAGGCATATTCATATCTTAGGTATTGTAATTAACCTAAACACTTCCAGCATAACACATATATTTTATTCGACAGAACCCATGTTATGGGCTGTTTTTATGCACTTGCCGATTTCTTAGCTTAATATAACCGATTCCTTAGAAATCCCCTATTTTCAGCATTTCCAATGGAAACATGTAAATAGTATTAACACATGAACTAACACATATGGGAATGATTGATAGCGTTCCGGATGCGGTGAAGAGCACATACCTTGATATGAAGAGTGAATATGGAAAGAAACTTGAGCTGAAGGTCATAGGCGGGAATTACTACCTCTATATAGCAAAGGGTGTGTGGGACAAAAAGAAAAAGAAGCCTGTGAAGAAGACCGTTCTCCTGGGATCAATAGATGAGAACGGAACATTCAGGGAGAAGAGACCTAAGAGAATATTCTCCTCTTCCATGGTGTATGAATATGGAAATTCACAGCTTGTATGGAATCTCTGCCAGGACATGTATAAGATAATGGAGAAACACCCGTACCGCAACCAGATCGCTGCAATGGCCATGGTGAAGGCCATTGATCCCATGCCATTGCGTCTGGTATCATCACGGTTCCAGAAGCTGTACATATCCCGGACATTAAAAACGGATCTTGATCCTGATGAACTCTCGCGCATTCTTGGCTACATCGGGAATCATTTCCCCGATCTGTACGAGATGTTCAGGAAAGTCATGGAACCCGGTGGTCTCCTGTTCTACGACATGACATCCATCATATCATATTCGAAGAACCTGAAGCTTGCAGAGAAGGGCTATAATGCCAATCATGAACATGAAAATCAGGTCACAGTCATAATGGCATTCTCTGTGAAGTCATGGATTCCAGTGGCAGTGGATGTCTTTTATGGATCAATAAAGGATATCAAATCCCTGGGATATTTCATAGATCGCTTCAGGGATCGGGACATTGGTTTCATTATGGATCGGGGCCTCTTCTCTGAAGATGTGATAAAAGATCTGAGAAGGATAAAGATGCATTACATCGTTCCATTGAGGCGCAATTCTACCATGGTTCCTGACAAGGTGAAGTTCGATTCTGCATTCATGTACCACGGAAGGCCAATACAGTCTTTTAAGAGATCATCAAGGATCGGGTACATCTACATGTTCCAGGACCCCATGATGAGGGCAGAGGAGGAAGCATCCATACTCAGGGATGTTGCCTCATCCGAGAGGGATATGGAATACTTTGAGGAGAAAAAGCGGCGTCTTGGCGTCTTTGCAATAATTTCCGATCTGGATCGGAACCCATCCGACATATACGAGCAGTATAAATCCCGTGAAGAGGTGGAGCAGGTCTTCGACACGATGAAAGGGGATCTGGAATCCGACAAAACCTATCTGAGGGACAATGAGAAAGTGAAGGGTTTCTTCTTCATCGTTTTCCTGGCGCTGAGGATAAGATTCAGCATATTGAAAA
This sequence comes from Thermoplasmata archaeon, assembly GCA_021809755.1. Classification (GTDB taxonomy): domain Archaea; phylum Thermoplasmatota; class Thermoplasmata; order Thermoplasmatales; family Thermoplasmataceae. The sequence goes on along the minus strand of JAJZJZ010000072.1, from coordinate 76 downwards.
TGCTGAAGGATCACGATCTTCTGGGAAAGATGTCCGTTAATGAGGTCATATATGAACTGTCAAAAATGGAAAGGAT
>JAJZJZ010000071.1 GCA_021809755.1 Thermoplasmata archaeon | reverse complement strand
GAATTGAGAACGCATGGGATAGATGTAAGGGTGATTAATCTTTCAACGGTTAAGCCAATTGATCGTGACGCAATTATCAAGGCCGCCAAGGAGACGGGTAAAATTGTTACGGCTGAAGAGCACTCTATTTATAACGGCATTGGAAGCAGAGTCTGTGAGGTTGTTTCAGAGGAATATCCAGCAATCGTCAAAAGATTGGGAATGAGGGATACCTTTGGAAAATCTGGGAAATCTTGGGAACTGTTTGATTATTTCCATATGGGTGTACAGGACATAGTTAAATTAGGATTGGAATGTTTCCGGGAGGATAAGAAATGAAAATATTTTTAGATACCGCAAATGTAGATGAAATTAAGAAGGTCAGAGACTGGGGTCTGCTTGATGGAGTGACAACAAATCCATCATTGGCCGCAAAAGAACTTGCCAAGGGAATTAGTTTTAAGGAACTTGTGTCACAAATACTCAAAGAAACACCGGGACCGGTTAGCATAGAAGTAGTTGCAACCGATTATGAAGGTATGTTGAAACAGGCTCTTCGAATCAGCGCACTTGCTGATAATGCTGTGGTGAAGATACCAATGACGCTTCCCGGACTAAGGACAATAAAATCATTGACAGAAAAAAGAATTCCTGTAAACTGCACATTGATCTTTAATCCGTTGCAGGCCATGTTCGCTGCAAAAGCAGGAGCTGAATACGTTTCACCGTTTGTGGGACGACTTGATGATATTGGTGAAGATGGAATGTCCATAATTGATGAGATCAAAACCATTTTTGTGAACTATAATATTAAGACTAAAATTCTGGTAGCATCCATAAGGAACCCCATTCACGTACTCAGATCTGCAATCATGGGAGCTGATGTTGTAACAATGCCGTTTGATGTCATTTCCAAGCTTACAGCACACCCCAAGACGGACGAAGGGCTAAAAAGATTTCTGGACGATTGGAAGAAGGATTTTGGAGAAGGAGAATTCCCTCTCTAAATTTTATAATTTCAAACTCACGAATATTGTGAATATTAAATATTAAAAAAATATAAAGTACCATGGAAGAAGGGATTATTTCTCTTGATAAAAAACACATTCACAATTATTTCCTTGTTTCGCTTTTACTGGAATTTATCATTTACATAATTATTACCTCTATCCCATTTAAAGACCCATCACTGCTTTCTTCATTCAAGTCCGAACAGTCATCCATTACTTCTCAGACCATACCGGTAATGTTTAAGGATATTTTTTTAAACAATTTCAAGGTCGCGAGTTTAGAAGTTATCCCCATAATCGGTCCATTTTTTTTCCTTGCTTCAAGTTCTGGAACAGCATTAGTTATATCTTTAGAGGGGGGTTCATATAATGTTTCAGGGATAGCTGTTTTTATTTCACTCTTGCTGTTTCCACATTCCTGGCTTGAATTGCCTTCTTATGCTGTTGCAGTTTCAATCAGTATTTATCTAATATATTCACTCATAAAGATAAGGGAAGGAAAAGAAATATTCAAGAAACGGTTAATTAAATCACTCCTCTTATATGGCTTTGTTGCAGTTGAGCTTGCGGTTGCAGCCATGTTTGAGTCTGTTGAAATATATTTTGAAAAAACTCAATCTTCACCTAACAATCTCCTATATCCATTGTTGATGTGGATTCCTGCAGTACCTGCATTAATTTTCCTTATATTTTTGTTTCACAGAATAAACGGGCATGTAAAATTTAGAAAAAAGAATGTAATTCCTAAAATAGAGGAGAAATTAAACCAATAACTTATTTGGAGAATCTTTCCCTGAGGATCTTTTTATCCACCTTATTTGTACTTGTCCTCGGGAAGTCGTCGATGACAATAAACTCGTCAGGTATCCAGAATTTTGCGATTCTACCCGAATCCACATATTGCTTCAGATGATTAAGCATTTCTTCAGTATGGATTTCCTTCAGACCTGTTATAAATGCCACGGGTCTTTCCTCCCATTTTGGGTCCGGTCTGGCAACTACTGCCACTTCCCTTATACCGGGAAATGTGCTTATTACATCCTCTATTATGAGTGTGGGGATAAATTCACCGCCCGATTTAACTGCATCCTTTTCCCTGTCAACTATGTGCAGACTACCATAAGGATCCATTACCGCAAGATCACCTGTGTTTAACCATCCGTCTTTCCATAACTTTGCTGTCTTCTCTTCGTCCTGGTAATATCCCTCTGTTGCCCAAGGAGCTCTGATTACGATTTCTCCGATTGATTTTCCATCATGGGGGACAAACTCTCCGTTTTTACCTCTCAATCGTATTTCAACAAATGGAGTTGCAAAACCCGTACTTATGTTAAACTTCTCTCTTTCCTCTGCAGGTAAACCTAGAACCTTATGGTTATATGTTGCTAGGGTAAGAACCGGCGCCGTTTCTGACATACCATAACCGGCCATTGAGAGGATATTCAATTCCTTTGCGCGATCATAAAGGCCTTTGGGAAGAGCGGCTCCACCGATTATAGTTCTTAAATTCAACGGGGAGATTAACTCCTTAGATTTAGGATTGGCAAGAATCATTGTAAGAATAGAAGGTACCATTGCAGAAACGCTTACCTTTTCCTTGCTCATAATTTCAGGAATCTTTTCAAAATCGTATTTACCCGGCAACACATATTTCATTCCTTTTAGTAGTATTAACTGCGGCATACCCCAGGAATGAACGTGAAACATTGGTACCAATGGCATGAACACATCACTGGATTTTATATTTCCAGGTTCATCACCGAGATTCATGGCCAATACCATTGCATGCAAAACGATCTGTCTGTGCGTGAAATAGACTCCTTTCGGCATTCCTGTTGTACCTGAAGTGTAGAATAGTGTTGCTCTCTGATCCTCCGACAAAGCAGGAATTTGTTCATTATATTCTGAGGAAATAATATCATTGTAATTGTGTACATTCTCAAGGGTATTCTTTAAAATTTCACCGCTTTCGCTGTAAATAATCCAGTGTTTAACAAAACTGAACATTTCCTGATATTTCTCAATTATGGGGACAAATTCATCCCTGATAATAACAATTTTATCCTGAGCCTGCTGCATGGTATAATAGATCAATTCTGGAGGGTATCTAATATTAACAGTGTGAAGTGTACCTCCTGCCATTGGAACTGAATAAAAGGCTTCCAGAAAAACCCAGGAATCCCAATCTATGACCCCCACTCTCTCCCCATTCTTGATACCAAGGTTAATCAATCCCTTTGTCAAGCGTAAAACTCTATCCTGAAACTCAGAATAAGTGAACCTTTTTTTATCAGAATATACAATTTCCTGTTCAGGGTTCCTTTCAACAGATGATCGCAGTAGATTGCCCAAAGTTAATTCGTATTTGTTTCCTACCATGTTTTACCATGAATTCAATCTATAAAAGTATTAAGCCTAACGTGAATCATATTAGGGCCTCATTTAAAAACTAAACGGATTTTTTTCATACTATCAATAAACATATAAACCAATTAACTATGTTAATTGAATTTGGCGAGATCATATAATAAATTGATTATACGTAAGGATAGTGAAGACCGTGCAGTATCCTCAATTATTGGAACGATACTAATGATATCAATAACAGTTGTTATCATAGCAACGGTGGCGATAGAAGCTGAATCATACATAAAGAATTTACCCCCTCCTCCGCCGTCTGTTTCCCTCATAATTCTAAACGAATCACAACCCACCGGCTATTACTATAACATTACATTTAGAAGTGTTTCAAACCCACTGAATTTATATGATATTGAACTTCAGATTCAGGGGCCGAATGGGTATTCAGATGTACAACTGCGTTCAGATGTAGTGGAATTCAATGAAAGTGGCTTCAATCTGCAATATAGGAATGTAAATCTATACTCTAATTTTGCCCATTTTACACTATTAAATACATCGCTTGAAATCGAATTTAAATCTTTAAATCATGCTTCAAGTTTCTTTATTTATAATATTAATGTCATTGACACCGCAATAAATAAAGTCATAGGGAGTGGTTATCCTGAGAGGACACTTCCTTAGTCTGTTTTCCCTTGCAATTAAAAAAACTTTTTAACGCTCTCAAACATGGAGAGACGTGTCTGTATCACCTATAGAATATCGTTATGGAAGGAAAATTATCAAGGATATTTTCAGTGAAGAAAACCGTATAAAATATATGCTGGAAGCAGAATTGGCCATTTCAAGGGCACAGGAGGAATTGAATGTTATTCCGAAAGGGTCCTCAAAAAAAATAGAGGAAGTTGTTAAGGAGGGTATAGATCCAAAGAGGGTAAAAGAAATAGAAAATGAAGTTAAACATGACATAATGGCCCTTATAAAGGCTGCTTCGGAAAAAGTGGAAGGCATGGACTACTTTCATTTTGGCATTACCTCAAACGACATAAATGACACTGCAACGGCTTTGCAGATTAAGCAATTCATGCCTTACTTACATGAAGACCTTTTGAAACTAGGTAATTCTTTAGCAAAACTTGTTTTAAAATATAAGAAAACCCCAATGCTTGGCAGAACTCATGGACAACATGCAAGCCCGATTACCTTTGGATTAAAAATGGCCACTTATCTTGCCGAGGTCAATAGACATATTGAAAGGACGTTTGAGATTAAATCTAGAATTCTTGTAGGAAAGGCACTTGGACCGGTGGGAACAGGTGCATCCATGGGAACAAAAGGTCTTGAAGTTAGTAAAAGGGCAATGTCATCATTGGGACTTGGAAGTGAAATTGCAACGGGTCAAATTGTTTCCAGAGATCGATATGTTGAGTTTGTAAATCTTCTAAGTGGTATGGCAGCCTCCCTTGAAAAATTTGCAACCGAGGTGAGAAATCTTCAAAGACCTGAAATAGGAGAGGTTATGGAAAATTTTAATCCGGTTAAACAGGTAGGATCCTCATCCATGCCAAGCAAGAGAAATCCAATAGATTCCGAGAATGTTTGCAGCCTTTCAAGAATGGTAAGAGCCATGGTAACACCAGAAATAGAAGGTTCCATTACATGGCATGAAAGGGATTTAACGAACAGTGCTCTTGAAAGATTTACTATTCCTTATTCCTGTATTTTGATAGATCATATACTTGTGAAGATGGAGAAAATTTTCTCAAACTTATACGTGGATGATAGGAGAATGTTGCAAAATCTAATGAACTCGCCACTTTCAATATCGGAGAGGATCGTAAGTGAACTTACCCTTAGGGGGATAAACCGGCAGGATTCTCATGAACTTGTAAGGAAGGCTTCTATGATCTCCTATGATATACACAAAACTTTTAAGGACGCTTTGCTTGAACAGAGCATTACAGATCATATTGGAGAAAAAGAATTGGACGAAATCCTTTCTCCGGTTTCATTTATTGGTTCCTCGGAAGCAATATGTGATGAAATATTAAGAGAGGCTTTAAAAAATGGAAGCAAACAATGAAAAATTATCAGGTCAAAGCGTGCAGGTCGATATTGTTACACGAGAAATCATTCTTGATGAACTTCAGAAATCTGAAAAGTCAATATCCGGGCTTCAAAAGGCCCTTAAGGAGAGGGGATATAATTATCACAGGCTCGTGTTGACCGGCTACCTTAATGCTCTGGTAGACTTGGGAATCCTCGCTGAGAAGGAAATCAAACCCTCCAGAATATATTCCATAAGAGAAAACCCGCAAAAGGACATCTACTATTTCCTCGGTGAAGCAATAAAGACATTTAATGAGGATGAGGCAGGAGACGTTTGCCTTATTACATTAACATTCCTTTTTAACCGACCTGTTTTCATGAGGGAGATCGAGAAATGCGGTGTGGATTTACCTAGGAACTACAAAAAATCAAAATCACCAAAAAGAGAGGAATATATGAAAGCTCTGGATAATAATGGAATTAAAATTCCTCCCACAAATATGCTCGTGGAACCTACTTTCAAAAACAATGACACTCTATTCAAGGCCCTTAAGATCATAATATCATATTCCTACGATATTACGAGATACTCATCACAGGATGCAGATTACTTCCAAAGAACGCTTGAAGAAATGCCATAGAATTGATTTAATAGGCGAAACAGATACAGTTTGAATGAAACACTTACCAGGAGATTCTACCTATACAGGTAAATTACCCATAGGATGTCAAATGTGCGCCAAAGGCGCTAAGATGGTATTATTTGTGTCAGGTATTTGCGACGCTAAGTGCTTCTACTGTCCACTTTCAGAGCAGAAGAAAATGAAGGATGTAATGTATGCGGACGAGATGCCACTTGCAAATATGAGGGATGCCATTTATGAAGCCAGAATGATTCAGGCAACCGGCACCGGCATTACAGGCGGTGACCCTCTGAAATATTTTGAAAGGACGTCCGAATATATTAAAATATTAAAGGAAGAATTTGGTAATTCACATCATATCCATCTTTATACAATCAGCGGATCAAAGGAGGCCATAGATACCACAGCTAAAGCAGGTCTAGATGAAATAAGGTTTCATCCACCAGAGGAGATCTGGAGTGTCATGGATAAGTCAGTTTTTAAGGATCGTATAAGATGGGCGAAGGATAATGGAATGGTCGTGGGAATTGAGGTTCCAAGTTTACCTGGAAGAGACAAGGGTACAAAGGATCTCATTGATTTTGCGAGGCGGATGGAAGTAGAGTTTGTGAATTTAAATGAGCTTGAATTCTCAGAGACTAACTTTGAACATCTTCTTGGCAGAAACTATTCAATTAAGAGCGATTATGAATCCGGAGCAACGGGAAGTCAGGAACTTGCAATCAAAATGGTAAGAGAGCATCCTGAATATGCTGTTCATTATTGTTCGGCTGCATTTAAGGACAGTGTGCAACTAAAAAATAGACTTAAAAGAAGGGCTAAAAACGCAGCAAGACCAATAGATGTTGTTACAAAAGATGGAACCATAATTAAGGGAATTGTGGAAGGTCCCAACATCTATGAGGTAAGAGAGGAACTCATAAGACTTGGAATGGATCCCATAGATATACATATAAACCCCGTGAGAAAAAGGGTGGAGATTCCGCCGTGGGTTATCGAAGATCTTAAAGGGAAAACGGAGTATGAGCTATACGAGATAGAGGAATATCCAACATGGGATGCAATTGAAGTTGAAAGAGTGAAAATTTAAAAATTCTTCTTGATATGGTCTATCATTAGGACACCGCTTGAACCCGAGAAAGTTTTTCTGTAATTTGTAATTTCAAGAGTTCTTGATCCATAACATGTGACAAAAGATTCATACTCTCCACCTTCACCTGTGATATTCAGTCCATATTGTTTTTCCAGTAATTTTAACATATTAATGGTTTCTTCATTAATTTCCCTGCCAAGGAATTTCTCATCGAGACCATCAGCGGCGACGGCAACAATAATTGGTTTAATTCCTTTCTGGATCAGCTCATCCATAACTGTTGCCTGAGACACTCTCCATAATGGAGAATAACATAGCATTTCATGGTTGGTACAAATCATTTCAAGTTTATTTCTCTGGTAGTTTGAAGCAATGGCTCCATTGATAAGCGCAATACCCGGATTTTCCTTAGCAAATCGGTCTATAACGTTTTCAAATTCCGATTCTCTGCAGAATATAGTTTTAAGGTCTATAAGTTCCCCCACATATTTAGCTAATTTAGCATTTGGAACATGAAACATCATAGAATCTTCATCCGGCAATACAGTTATTGCAGAAATTACCTCAAACCCCTGTTCCATGGCAATAAGCGTCGCTAAAAATGAGTCTTTGCCACCTGATAAGAGACTTATAGCTTTCATTGTTAAAACATCCTTATATATCGTTTAACTATATCAAAAAGAGGTTTATGGCACTAAAAAATGGAGATAAAGCACCGGAATTTGAAACAGTTGATTCGAATCTTAAGGTAAAGAAGCTCAGTGATTATAAGGGAAATAAAGTTGTTCTAGCTTTCTTTCCGGGAGCATTCACAGGCGTTTGCACGAAGGAGATGTGTAACTTTAGAGATTCTATGCAAAATTTCAACAAGCTAAATGCAAAAGTTGTTGGCATAAGCGTAGATCAGCCCTTTTCACTTGCTCAGTTTGCAAAGGAAAATAAGCTGACTTTTGATCTACTCAGCGATCATACAAGAGAAATAAGCAGAAAGTACGGCGGGCTGCACATGGATTTCGCAGGCGCTAAGCAGCTGACTGCTTCTAAGAGGGCTGTTTATGTTCTCGACAAGGAAGGAAAAATAGTTTATAACTGGGTTTCAGAGAACCCTGGTGTGGAGCCGAATTACAAGGAAATTGAAGAAGCTCTGAAAAATTAAAATCTATATTACTTTCTTTGTCAATACTCAATTTACACCTATTTATTCATATTTTTGTAAAGGTTAATAAGATCATCTAACATTATTGATTGATAAGTTTGGTAGTTGCTTTCATCTTAATAAAGGAAAAGCCAGGATTCGAAGTAGCACTTCAGGATGGTTTGAAGAATGTAGAGGGTGTATTGGAAATTTATACACTCTTCGGGGAATATGACATTATTATTAAAGTAGAGACCAAAGACTATAAGGAACTTGAGCAGCTAATCGTAAAACAGATTAGAAATATGCCTGGAATCATTGATACCAAGACTCTGACCGGCATTACGCTTTAATTAGATTTACAAATAATTCTCATTTATTGAGTAAAAGCGGATTGATTTAGGCCAGAAATAAGAGTTATAAGAGTTTATTTGCAGGTTAAGATTTTTTTGATCTAAAGTTAAGTAAGCGTGTGTAATTCATTATCATGAAACAGATCATGCGAATGATAATAGTTGCCGTCATTGCTGCAGGAGTATCTGTTCCTCTTGCATACTACGCAATTGACCTTAATTCTCATTCAAATTCAATTAATATGGCTTCCTTTATTCCATACAATTCTGAAATTGCCGTAAGACTGAACCTCAATGGCAGTTCCTATTATTTCGCTGCATTAAACGGTTCCTATGGCGGTATAGTTCCGCTGTCCACTTCATCCCTTGATTCTGCTGTAAGTGGAATATCTTCCGGTTCAAACGTTACTTCTGCACCAAATATCTCAATTAACTATTATGAAACGTATGACGGCT
>JAJZJZ010000070.1 GCA_021809755.1 Thermoplasmata archaeon | reverse complement strand
TTTAATATTAAAAAAAATAAAATAAATAGATGATTTTTACTCAGAATAAATCATATTCCATCCAGTATTCCTTCTTCTGAAAGTTGAATAACCGTTTCCCCTTCTGGAAGATAAGGCGAGTCTATTAATCTGGCTATTCTCTTGCCAGCTTTTCCCTTTCTCAGATAAATTCTGAATGTTGCTGTATGACCAACAATATTTCCCCCAATCGGTGCGGTAGGATCACCAAAGAAGACGTCAGGCCTTGCTGCTACCTGATTTGTTACAGCAATGACAGCATTCTGAAGCATTCCGAACCTCAAGAGGTCATGCATATGACGGTTGAGCAGCTGCTGTCTCTCCGATAGAGATCCTCTTCCCATATATTCAGATCTGAAATGTGACGTCAGGGAATCAACAATCAGCAGGCGTATATTAAAGTCCTTTGCCATTTGAGAAGCCTTTTCTGCCAATAATATTTGATGGTGCGAGTTAAATGCTCGGGCTACATGAATTCTCTTCAAGACTTCGTCAGAATCAAGGTTTTTCGCCCTTGACATTTGAACTATTCTTTCCGGTCTAAAGGTGTTTTCTGTATCTATAATTAGAACATCGGAGTTGAATCCGCCATCGCTTTCAGGTGTTGTGGCATTGACAGCTATCTGATGCATAATCTGTGTTTTTCCCGAACCGAATTCCCCAAAGAATTCTGTTATTGTCTGAGTTTCCAAGCCTCCGCCAAGTAGATTGTCGAGGTTTTTGCTGCCTGTGGTCAGTTTGTGGACATTCTTCCTGCGGTTCAATATCTCTTCACCGGTTTCGTAGTTTCCAACATCGGCCAACTTTCTGGCGGCTGCTATAATCTTGATTATTGCCCCTTCTCCTATTCCAGTAATTTCAGAGAGATCCTTTGGAGCAGCCACAGCAATTGCCATTACATCATCGTACCCACTGTCTCTCAGCTTTTCAGCTGTTGCTTCCCCTACGCCAGGTATATCTTCAATTGACATTTTGTCTGTTTCTGCTTTCTTTGATTCAACCATTACAAATCCCTCCTGAATATTCCCATGGTATTATCTGTATCGGTAATGGACTTTTCCCTATCGGAGTAACCCATTATTGCCCTGATTGCATCGACATTTTCAGGAACCACGTCGCTCTCCTGATGCACGGCCTGAATATATCTGACCGTATTCCCTGATGTAAACAAACTCTCTTTCCAAACTGCTATCTCGAAGAGATCTCCTCTCTTTCTTCCAAATTCTCTAGCCAGATCCATTATTTGTGATGTGGACGATAAGCCGCTTTTCCCAGAGAGAGGTATGATCCTATTGAATTTGCTCCACTCTTCAATTAATTTGTCTTTTGAAACCTCTGAATCTGTTTTCAGTGAGATCGAATGAACATGCATCAATGTTGTTGGAACCTTGATGGCAACAGTTCCAACATCCTTGACATCAAGAACAGTTTTGAGATCTGGTCCATGATGTGAGGGAAACTTAAGGCTTGGCTCTACGGCGTTAATTGGGCCTTTCTTACTGTCATTGGGATCGGTAGCTCTTCTGATGAGCGTTGCATCAACGGAATTGACCCCGAATTTCTTCATTATTGGATATATTGTACGTGCAAGTCCTGTGGTGTTGCATGATACAACCCTTAGAAATTGTTTTCCCACACTCTTATCGTAGCTGGAATAAGCATTGAAGCTTTGTTCGGCTATTTTAGCCTCTTCTCCACCCTGAAAAATTGCCTTTATATTACTCTTCTTATACAACTCCTTATTTTTTTCTCCCATTCCCTCAGGCGTACAGTCAACCATGACATCCACGGATTGCACAAGATCATTCAGTGTTCCTTTTGCTTTTATTCCAGAACTTTCAAAAGTGTGGAGAGTTTCATTATCACTTGCATAAACATTGAACATCCTGGCAGCCTCCACGGCAACATAATCCGGTTTTGTTTTCACAATTCCAATAATCGACATATCCTTCTGGAGCCTTACCGCATCTGCAACTCTTCTTCCAATGGTTCCATAGCCGTTTATCCCAACTTTGATCATTGGTTACCGATTTTTAGCCTTTTTATAAAGTTATGCTGGAAATATTTTTACGAAAAATCCAACGCTTACAGATTTGTGGGTGCTGCTTATGGCTCACATTTCAAAGAGATCCTTTCCATAGATTCTAGAAGGAAGACTCAGAAAAACATCTGACATTATTTTTTCATAATTCGCATATTCTCCCCTTATCATCAGTGCTCTTCTTGGGACGGAATCCGGAGCAATTACCTTACCAGGTTTTGATGGATCATCGACATAATCTGTCTCCAGAAGGAAACTTTTCCCAGTTTCAATTGAACCGCGAAGATTTGGCCTTGTCGCAAGAATAGACATACTCAAATCTGATTCAGATGAAAGGTTTGAAACAGTTGCATGATGTTTGATTATCATATGAGGAGTAATACCAGCGCGAATTCCCATAGAGTGCAATTCAGAGAGAGCGTTAACATCCAGATCTTCAGTGTGAAGTATTGCTGGGATTTTGTTATCTGCTGCCAATTGCAAACCTCTGAAGAGTATTTGATTTGATTCCTCCTTTACGAGAGTGTCAACATCGAAATGGGGCCTCCCGATCTCACCAATTGCGCATATTATATTGTCCCTTGCATACTTCTCAAGAATTGTAATTCCATCAATCATTTTTTTTACAGGGTCAATTGAGGAATTCTTGAAGTAAAAATAGTCCAGAGGATAAGGGCCAAGAGTTACCATTACCTTAATATGAGAATTTTCTCTTACGAAAGCGGCCATTCTTAATGTTCGATCGTATATTTGCTCATAGTACTGAGACGGTGGAATTGTATAATCTGGAAGATTTACCAGATTGATGATATCTCCACCGGCTTTTTTGAAAACTTTTACTGCATCCAGATATAAACCGTCTAGTCTTAAATGAAAATGATTATCAAGAATGCGAAAATTTTCAATTGTCAATACTTAAAACACCTTATAATTATATAACATGTCGCAACACTTTAAAATTGCCATAGGTATTTCTGTGTAAGTGTGAGTTTCCATAACTTTGACAGGCTCACCCAATTTTCAATTATAAATTTGTTCTCTCTGCACAATAGGTCTCTATCTGTATATTTGCTTCCTCTCCCTTCAAGAATGTTCCGAACAGTTTCCCTTATGACCCACACCCCCATTGGTGAATGGTATTCTCCACCTATTCTCCTTAAAACTACTATTGATGCTTGTCTCTTAATCTTATGGAGATATTCTGTTGCAGCAAGTCTGGCGGCATAATATGCCCCTCCAATTTCATCTGCATATTCTTTTCTTCCATTAATCCATTCCCATTCATGAGCAACATCTCCCTCACCCCATACTGATCCGCTCCCCCATTTCTCAAACATTTCAAATGAGTATGGTCCAGGAATAAGGATTACCTGGAACCGGTTTCCCAAATATTCTCCAGAAAACATGATAATTTCACTTAGCTGAGGAAAATTACCTATCTGATCTTTCAGGTGTTCGTTTACTGTTTCATCAACAGCAGTTATGGACCATCTAGTTGGCACTAGTTTTCTATTCTTTTTAACACCCAGGATACCAGCGGAAAGGATTCCCTGAATATAGGAAATTTCATATCCTGATTCATAAAGCTTGACCATGGCTTGTCTGCTCTTAAGATGTATATCTTCCCTAAAATAGTCAACTTTTGCGGGGATTTTAGGATTCTCTATAATTTTAAGGGAAGATACAACTGCCATTGGACCTACTGGTGTTTCAAAAGATTCCCTTCCAGTATCCTTCTTTATAAACTTCTCATTCCTAAAGTTCATCTCCACATTATTAGTGGCCATGGCTGCCTCCTGAAGTTCAAAAACAAATGGGGAATTTAGAACATTGACTTTCACGGTCTTCGAGGTTCTATATCTGTTAGCATTTAATTTCAGTAATTCGTCCATGGATTTTCCATACAATTTTTCAGAAAAAAATGGTTTGTTCGTATCTACAACGGCCATTGGGCCTGCATAAACGCCGGGATAGTTATATTCCCCAATAAAAACTCCCGGAGGAGTCTGGGTATCTACTTCACCTGTACTCAATTGAAAATTTCCAATATAATCTCCTATGTTTTTCAGGATAGGGCAATATCCAAGTCCGCAAAGGTTCTTTTTTGCCTTGCATTTGCTGCAGTATGGAAACAATATCATGTCATGAGATGGTTGACTATTAACATTATGAGCACTCTTTCAATTAATAATTCTTTGTCAATAACCCCCTGAAATTAATTTCCACAGAGTGGCACTCGATTCGTCAATAAAACGAATTAACAATAAAATGAAGCTAAAATGTATTAGAAAAGATTTATTATTTAAACAGATTAAGGTTCGCACGGTGAAATTATGCAGCAAGGACAAATGGCTTATGACAGGGCGATAACGGTATTCTCGCCCGATGGAAGATTATTCCAAGTGGAATATGCAAGGGAAGCAGTAAAAAGAGGCTCAACGGCACTAGGTATAAGATTTGATGGAGGAGTTGCCCTCATATCTGAAAAGAGGGTCAGGAGCAGACTAGTGGAACAGAATTCACTTGAAAAGATACAACTGGTAGATGATCTCGTTGGATGTGTAACATCGGGACTGGTTGCAGATGCCAGAGTTCTAATAGACTTTGCAAGAATCGCATCGCAGCAGGAAAAAATCACGTATGGATCACTTGTCAATATTGAAAATCTCGTTAAGAGAGTTGCAGATCAGATGCAGCAATATACGCAATACGGTGGAGTTAGACCATATGGTGTATCCATGATTGTTGCTGGTTTTGATTCAATTGGACCAAGGCTATTCGACTGTGATCCTTCTGGAACAATCAACGAATATAAGGCAGTTTCTATTGGATCAGGAAAGGAGCAGGTTACTGCATTCCTTGAAAAGGAATACAAAGAGAATCTGAGCGAAAAAGATGCCGCTAAGCTTGGTATCAAGGCGATCAAAGCATCCATAGAGGATGGGGCTGAATTCAAAAACCCAGAGGTTGCAACCATTGTAAAGGGCGGTAAATTTAAAATTTATACTTCAAAAGAAGTAGAGGAACTAGTTTAAGCAACCTCTACCAATAATATTTTATTTTTTTTTGAGGCTTGTGGAAATTGATTAAATGCGTCAGATGCTCCTTCGAAAATGATGATTCACTGAGATATTGTGTTCAATGCAGAATGCCACTTATAGATTCTGATCAATTTGAAAACTTTAAAGCAAATATGTCTTTCTTTCCAATATTTTCAATTCTCAGTGCGATTATTCTCATAGCAGGAAATATTTACCTTGAATCAGGTCTGTCAGCTTCATTTACAAATCTGAGCAATTTAACCATAACACAGGTCAACAGCTTAAGAGCAAATTTTTCAGAACTTATATCCATTTATCTTATCCTGATCTCTGTTAGTGTTTTTGTCTATGCTCTTGGTGTATTTCAACTCAGGAAAGGGTATAAAATACTTGCAAGGAAAAACAGAAGATTCAATCCTCCCATGGCTGGCGGAACACTGGCTTTAATGGGTCTATTCTCTATGATACCTGCCCTTCTAATGATTGGAGCAGTTTCAGGGAGTCTATTCTCATCATTTTTCATAAACGCAAACGGATCAGCTTACCAGTTTTCAATCACGGCAACAGATTATGATGTTCTTTTTCTCGCTGGTGGTTTAGCAGTATTTGCATTGTTTTTGCTGTTTCTTGGAACAATTCCATACCTTTACGTAGGCACAGTAAGGCTTGCAAGAGAGTTTCAGAATTATTATTTCTTCATAGCATTCATTTTGTTTCTGGTTGATGTCATAATATCTGCAGGTCTAGGCTCCCTCAGTTATGCCATATTCCCATCAACTTCCCTTACACCTGCTTCAGGATCAAACAGTTCTTCAAAACTCTATTCGTTTAAACTAACAGGTTTCAATTCTGCAGATTTGTTAATATCGATTATAGCACTTGTTATATTTATTGCTCCAAACATTGCAATAATTCTCGCCCTACGGAAAGAGAAAATTTTCTCTTTAAAATTTGCAAAGTAATTGATCAATTTTTATCCTAATATCTCATAATCCCTTATGGTTAGTCTTGAGGATGCCATAGTGGCAAGGCTTGAATCGCACGGACACAAATTTGAGGTTCTCATAGATCCTGATGCCGTTGATCGAATAAAAGAGGGCAAGATTGACACTGAAAATGACATAGCCAGCGAAGATGTTTTCAAAGATGCAAGGAAGGGTGACAAGATCGGTGATGAACCAATAAAGGAGGTATTTGGAACTACGGACATTGAAAAGATTGTCACAGAAATTGTCCTGAAGGGACAGATACAGCTTACAACGGATCAGAGACACAAACTGCAGGAAAAGAAGAAACGAATCATTATTGATACAATTTCCAGGGAGGGAATCAATCCTCAAACTAATGCGCCTAACCCACCCAACCGTATTGAGAACGCAATGGAAGAGGCTAAGATTCACATTGATCCATTCAAGAGTGTAAACGATCAGGTACAACTGGTATTGAAGGCAATCAGACCAATTATTCCAATAAGGATGGAAAAGGCAAAGCTTGCCATCAAAGTGAAGGGCGATGCATACGGGAAGCTTTATGGGGACATAACAAGAAGTGGAACGCTCACAAAGGAGGAATGGGCTCCTGATGGATCGTGGATAGGCGTCATAGAAGTGCCAGCCGGAATATCGGGAGAAATAATATCTCATCTGAGTAAAAAAGCCAAAGATGATATTGAAATAAAAATCTTAAAATGATTCCATTGGCAAACAATATATATAAATATTTAATCAGTAGAGGTACAGAAACGGTTGATGTGTATACGGACATGGGAATATAAAGAGCCCAGGTCACAGGATTACACTTTTAATCATGGAATACATAACAGGAGGAAGTAGAAATGGCTGAAACTAAGCAAATTGTTTTTCCGGGAGAAGTAATAGAAATTTCGGAAATTAAGCCCCGAAACGGGGTTTATAAAAACAAAGAAGGAAAGTATTGTTCACAATATTTTGGAACAATTCAAAAGGGAGATGACTACATAGATGTAGTTCCTTTTACAGGACATTATTTCCCAAGAAGAGGAGACAAGGTAATAGGTAAGGTAATAGAGATAGGCCCATCAATGTGGACTATCGATATCAATTCACCCTATCTTAATTTGATGCACATGAATGACACTCCATGGAAGATGTCATCAGGCGATATCAAGAAATATCTGGGCATTGGGGAATACATATATGCAAAGGTTATGACGCTCAATGAGATTAAGGAAAGCTGGCTCACAATTAAGGATGTTGGTCTGAGGAAACTGGAAGGAGGTCATATAATATCCGTCCCGGCTCCGAAAGTCCCCAGAATAATAGGGAAAGGAGGTTCAATGGTTAACCTCATAAAGGAGCATACAGACACTAGAATTGTCATTGGACAGAACGGCCTTATATGGATAGAGGGTACGCCTGAGAATATATTGAGAGCTACAGCAGCAATCAAAAAAATTGAGAGAGAAGCCCATACAACTGGGCTCACTGACAGGATGACAGAATATCTTAAGGGAGATGCAAAAAATGGGAACTGAAAGCAATATAAAATTATTGGATGAAAACGGTCTGAGACTTGATGGTAGAAATGAAATGGAGCTCAGGCCTATCAAAATAGAAACGAATGTATTGGAGAGAGCAGATGGCTCTGCGTTCATAGAATGGGGAGGTAACAAGATCATAGTATCAGTTTATGGTCCCAGAGAAGCCTATCCAAAACACACTCAGGACATTGATAAAGCGGTAATTAAAGCCAGATATAACATGGCTGCTTTTTCAGTGGATGAGAGAAAAAGACCTGGACCGGACAGGCGTTCTGTAGAAATTTCAAAGGTAATTTCAGAAGCACTAAGCTCTGCAGTTATGGTTGAGCAATTTCCAAGAACACAGGTTGATGTATTCATAGAGGTTATACAGGCAGATGCCGGCACAAGAATAGCAGGATTAACTGCCGCATCAGTAGCTCTTGCAGCAGCCGGAATACCAATGAGGGATATGGTTGTGGGATGCACCGCAGGGAAAATAGAAGGTAAGATTGTCCTTGATCTTTCCAAAGAAGAGGATAACTTCGGTCAAGCAGACCTTCCAATGGCTGTTCTTTCAAGATCTGGTGAAGTTGTCTTGGTACAGATGGACGGAGACCTTTCCGTTGAGGAATTTAACCAAGCAGCAGATATGATTCTCGATGCAACAAAGAGAATTGCACAGATTCAGCGAGATGCACTGGTGGCAAGGTATTCAGTAGAAACTCAGGGAGGTGAGTAAAATGCCTAAAGATGCTTCAGGAATACTTTCTGAAATAAAGAAAGGATATATTATAAACCAGTTAAAGACTGGAAAGAGAGGGGATGGAAGAAGTCCAGAGGAATTTAGGAAGATAACAATTATCCCTGATTATGTGAAGAGAGCTCAGGGTTCTGCATACGTTATGCTTGGAGATACGAAAATCATAGCAGGTATCAAAATTGAACAAGGGGAACCATTTCCTGACACCCCAAATCAGGGTGTTCTCACCACTAACGTGGAAATGCTTCCAATGGCTTTTCCCACATTTGAGCCGGGACCTCCAAATGAGGATACAATAGAAATAGCAAGGGTTGTTGACAGGGGAATTAGAGAAGCTAAAACAGTAGACCTCAAAAAGCTTGTTATAGAGCCTGGAAAAAAGGTATGGATTGTCTTCATAGATATTGATGTCATAGACTTTGACGGCAATCTCATAGATGCATGCACACTGGGTGCACTGACCGCCCTAAAAACGGCGGTAGTTAAAGCTGAAGGTATGGAGGAATTCAAGCTTCCAGTTGACAATCTTCCAATATCCGTTACAATGGTAAAAATAGGTAATACTCTTCTCTGCGATCCAAGTGTTGAAGAGGAGCAAATGTCAGATGCAAGAATAACAGTATCAACAACAGAGGACGGGCATATAAGGGCAATGCAGAAGGGAAAGGTAGGTTCACTGTCGATCGATGAGATTAAAAATGCGATCAGCATATCCCTGAAAGTTGGATCAGCCCTAAGGGAAACCTATATACGGTGATGAAATGTCAAGAAGAACCTTAAAAGTCGGA
>JAJZJZ010000069.1 GCA_021809755.1 Thermoplasmata archaeon | reverse complement strand
GCCCTCCATCACTATTTTCATCTTCTCTTCAGGTTTGTATACCCTTCTCTCAGTCATTTATAAGACAATGAACCATGTGTATCTTAATTATTTTTCTAAAATGTCCAGAGATGAGATAAACATTTCAGTGATATGAATTCTATCTATGGTGGTTTGCAAGAATTGTTTCATACCCATGTCTTAACACATTGCTTGTGAGTTATTGCATTCCTTGCAACTGAAACAATATTTCCAGCACAAAATCACGAATAAGAACTTATTTCGGGTGTGAATATACTGTTCAGGTTCGAAGAGAAAAACTTTTTTGATGATTTTGCATCTCTGATCCGGGGGTTGTTTCATTTGGAATCATGCTTAGGAATCAATTCCCCCAATTTAAACCTGTCAGACACTTCAATATTGAATTAGTTCGATGTGCAACATAATCAGGAATAAATAGTTAGTTGGAACTGTCAGACATGCGGAGAGTCTGGTCAAGTAAGTAGTAGTATTACCATTATGTTTATTAAACTTCGAAGAGATGTCCCTCAAGAGATAGGGTGTTCAAAAAGATGGAACAGGAAATAGAGTTGAATCCGGCGGAGAAAGAGCATATTGAAGAAGTATCTAATTTCATCTGGTTTAACAATGATGTTAGGATTCTTGAAGAGTCTAACCATTTTACTATGAGAGTTTTTCATATCCACTTTATACAATATATCAGAAAACAGACGGCATTTTCTGATACGGAATTTATGGTTGAAGCAGAGCCAATATCAGACATTTTCTCTAAAATTAAGCGAGATGAATATGTAGAGTCAGTGAAATTCAAATTAGATAGCGAATCAAATCTTTCCATGGAAAGCTGTGATTTGAGTATTAATCAGAGGTTATGGTCTTTGAGTGTAGATCATAAACCGGTCACGACAATAGGTATAGAAAAACCCAAGGGAAAAAGTAAACATCTGATCTTTGAAGGCGAAGATTACGAACATAAGAGATTAAGAAGGCTGATCAAATTTCACACTCAATCTTTCAGGTGCCTTTAAAATGATTGCGAGTAGCGGGAAAAACAAATCGACTGAAGTGTATTATTGGTCAAAACTCGACGATGATGAGAAGCTTGCAGGTGGTGATATACGAGCAATGCACGTAATTCCCGAGATGATGAGAATTTCAGAGAGGAAAACACTTTTAGTAGTTCCTGAGGAGTTAATTCGTAAAAAATTTCTAACCAAGCATCAATCTACAAGTAAAATATTTCTTGTATTTCTAGTACCTATTTCAATTATAAAGGCCGTCGTGAAGCAAAAATATCAGATTAGGTTTATATATTGCAGCACCTGCTACCCTTGGGACACACTTCCAGCAATATTTATAAAGAAGATTTTCGACACAAAGATTGTTTGTATCTCCCACGATTCACCAAAACAGTTATCTGGGTATGAATTTTACAGGATTAATGAAAAATTTTCCATCGTCAAAAGCATGCTTTTTACTGCAATTGGAAAATTTCAGAATTTTCTATTGCGTTATGTTGATGTCCCCATAGGATTGTCTGAATTTGCCATGGATTTTTTTAGAACCCCTAATGTACGCGGGAGAGCCATTATGTCTAGCAATCCAATTGATACTATTTTATCAGAAGGAGAAATCAACAATCCGAGAACATATGATATTGTCATTCTTGGCAGAATAATTCCCCGTAAAAACGTTCAGAAAATAATTAAAACGTTTCGGAACAGAAGCTACGAAAGAAGGTTAAAAATATTGGTGATAACCAATTCAACGGAAGAAACAGTTGAAAGGGAAATTAGAAGATATATTGATTATGAATGTATTGAATTGACGTGTAAGTATAGCATAAACGAGAATCAGAAACTTGACCTGTTAAAGCAGTCCAAGATTTATATTAGTCTTTCCATGGATGAAAATTTTTCTATAGCTACACTGGAAGCGGCTTCAATGGGAACTGCACTTATACTTTCTGATTACCCCTTTTTTAAAAACATTTACGGTCAAAGTGCAATTTATGTTGATGAAAATGATCCTGATGAATTATGGAATCAAGTTTGCAATTTGCTAAATGATAAAGAAAGATTGAGATATTCGAAAAATGCCATTAGAGTTGCAAGTCATTATCTATCAACAAATGTGGCAAGTAATGATTATTACCGAATAGAAGAGAGGTTGAATTCCTATGAATAAGATCGCAGGCTTAATAGACTTAAAAAGAATAATGTTTATTTTTCCGGTATTAATATTCTCCATAACTTGGATATACGTTCTCGTCGTACAGATGGAGACTTTCCAAATTGGCATTTTTGACTACGGAGTTGCTTATAATCTTGTCTGGCGAGAGGCACACAGCATGGCTTCCTTACCATCTGAGGTTGGCTATCTCCCGTATTTCGAATCAACTAAATTGATTTCGTTCATTTTAGTTCCATATTTCCTCATATTTCCAAGTGTCTACAACCTTCTAGTGATGCAGGTGCTTGTCTTTGTTCTCACCTCAGTAGTTCTGTATTTTTTTTCTATTCGACTGACAAAAAAAGTGGGCATATCATTGATGGTGGAAATTATATGGTTACTGTACTATCCAAACAGCGCTGCCATCAGTTATCCTTTCCATTTTATGACATTCTTTCCACTTTTCTATACAATGGGCTTTTTATTTTTGGAGATGAGACAAAAATCGTTATCGTTGCTCTCATTTTTCCTTGCATCCATAACCTCTTTAATTGCCCCGATAATATTAATTTTCACTATTCCGATTTTGCATTTTAGATATCAAAAAATAATGACTCAGCAAAATGAAAAAAATAAAACAGAACCTATTATATTCATATTAGTTATTCTTTTGATATCAGCATTTGTTCTGATCCTGAATTATATCCTTGGTGGATTAACTCTGTTTAAAGGTGAAGTGATTCCAACAACATCGTCAAGTTACAGCACACCTTTATTAGTTAGCCTCTATGATAAATTCGTAAACATTTCTGGTTTCCCTGGGTTTCTATACATTTTATTTATGACGTTTCCTTTGCTTTTTTCTATTTTTCTCGAATGGCGTTTTTCATTTGCGGCACTCCCGTCTATGCTTTACTATCTTGTCGGTTACTCTGGTGGATTCCTTAGATATTTTTATCCTATGCAGTACTCTGTCCTAATTTCACCTATTATTTTTATATCGTTTGTTTACTTTATTATGACAATTCAAAATGGTGAAAAGCGGCGTTGGATTCTCCATAAAAATGTTATAAGGCGCATTGCAAAGAGATATAAAGCCAAAGGCTCAAATATTGTTTGCGCCTTGTTGGTATCTTCCTTCATAATGAATGCAGGATTATTTGCAGTCTATTCTCCAATCGGTCCGCTGAATCAATTTTTAAAGTTATCCCCCAATGCTAATCCACCATCAAATGGCGGTTATGGAATATACGGAAATCTTAGTACATCATCCTATGATCTAAGCCTTTTAAAAATGGAGTCACTTGTTCCAACCAACGCGACTGTATTGTCTCAGTTCAATATGCCGCAATTTTCAGATCGCTATTATTTCACCTATCCTGGCCAGTACGACCCGAATTATCCGATCGATTATGCAATTAACGATCCAGCAAACATGTATTTCTTTACTACAGCGGTAAGAGATACTGGACTAAAATTTTACAATTTTAATATGCTCAGTTTATCCAACATGTTTTTGCAAAATAGCTCATACGGAATTTACGGGCAGTCAATGGGAGCCTTGCTATTCAAGTTGAACTATTCTGGTGCTCCACTTTTCTATGCGCCACTAAACTTCAATCTCTCTTTTCAGAAAAACAATTATGAAGGCACCGTCAATAACTTACTATTATATCCGGGGACATTCAAGGTTAAACTAACACAGTATACCGGAACAAATATGACTTTATACCTCGGGGCAACAAAGGTATTTACGTTTAATCAGACAGATCTGAACACTTCCTTGTTCGTTCCATTTTATTCTATTGATTCTCTCAGAATGGTGGGTGCTTTCCATAACGCAACCATTAGCTTCTTACAGGTCAAACCGGCGACAGATGTTGAAGAATTTCCTGTTTTACCTTCACCCGTTATATTCCACAACTTTTCTGCCAACAATTCCCATTTTCGCCCCGTGGTTGCGAATCTTATAAATTTCAACAATAGTACATTTAGTTATGTGATGGAGATAAACCTAACAACCTTTGAATATGGGGGGACCACCCCAATTATTGCCCCAAATGATGCGCAGGTATTTTCCATCGAAGGGAGTTTCTCATACATATGGGTACAAATAGAGAACACAGGGTATCTAGAATACGGTTTCAGGAACCAGAATGCATCAATGTCCAACTATATAGAACCAATAAAAATACCCACGAACAGGTGGTTTTTCATAGAAGCAACATACTCACATGGTTCAGTTTCATTGTATGTTAATGGGTTGTTGGTATACTCCGGTATAATATTTCCCAGTGATTCAGGTGTTGGAAAACCACAAATGCTAGAAATAGGTGGTGGTCATCCATTTATTGTATATGGGAAGACAATTCCTAACTCTAATCCATTAAATGCATCAATTGCCAATTTTGTCATATACAACAAAATAATGCTATATAACGAAATGGAAAATCCAACCCTCATGTTTGAAAATTTAGGTAACAACACTGCAGTGGTGTATTCAAACTGGGTTAACGCATGAACAGGTGTAAACATGAAAAATAATAACTCATTTGATCCAGACAATGTGTATCAAGAAGTTTTAAAATTTTGCACTAACAATGATGAGAAAAAGTATGCTTATGACCATAAGGCGCGTTTTTCTTTTATGTTGAGTAAGATAATACCACTTGTGAAACCAAGTATGAATATTGCGAGCATAGGGTTATCTATCTTCGATCCTGTTATGAATCAAATTTTAAAAGAATCTCATACCTCGTATTACATCTTGGTTCCAAATATTGTGTATGCAGATAAATTTGAATCTTCTCTGATCGACAATTTAAACCTTATTAATTACGATGTGTGTTCGCCTCATCCGCCTTTTGAAAAGATGGAATCAAGGTTTGACATGATCCTTTTCTATGAGACTCTTGAACATCTTCTCTACCCAGACGAACTTGTTCTAAAGAATATTACTAAGATCATCAACGTTAGTGGAGTACTTCTCGGTAGCGTTCCAAATGCATTGAGCATCGGTCGACGAATATCTGTGTTATCTGGTAAAAATACGTACTGGCCGAAGAAGGATATAGTCAATGGTGTATTCTACGGGTACGGTCATATAAGGGAATATGCGATTTACGAAATGAAAGAATTACTATCTGAGGAATTTGAGAACATTAAGATATATGGGTACAGTCCATACGGTAGTAAGACCAAAATAAATATTCTTAACACACTTCCCAATAGTCTGAGATCTACAATTTTTTTTGAAGGGGTAAAGAAGGTAACATCATGGAAATAAAGTCAGAATCTAAATCACAGTCAAAAAATATCCACGTCATGATTTACACCGAGGCATTTTACCCGCAGATAGGAGGAGGAGAGAATTATTGCACTGATTTGGCCACAACCCTAGTGACTTATGGATTTGAGGTCACCATTTTAACTCCAGTGCAGTCAAAGGAATTTGAGAGATTTCCTTTTATCGTTGCGAGATTATTCCACCCCTTAAAATTATACGGGTTTAATTTGAATTTTCTTGAAATTCTTTCTTATATCAGAAGATATCGTCCTTCATTATTTCACATAAGCGGACCGACTCCCATCGACTTTTTGCTTCTTCTTATCTGTAGAATAACCGGAGTTCCGGCAATTGTTACTTTCCATGGCAAGTTCAACACAAGAGTGGGGCGTCTAGTTTTATACATACAGGGAAAATTGTTATATTCTTCGGCTCGATCAGTTTTAGTGCAGTCTGTAAGAGAAATGGAATTTTTCAGGAATCTGGGCCTGGATTCGCACACGTTGAAACTTTTCTACTTTAGTGGTGTGGACAGGGAGAAATATAGTTGCAGTAAGTGTGGACGTATGAAACCAAGTGATTCAACTAATCAGATATTCAAGTTTGTTTTTGTAGGTGGTTTAACGAAATCACGACCCTACAAGGGAGTCGAGAATCTAATGAAAATATTTAGCAGTCTATACGATACTGGTTTGAATAATATATCTTTGGAAATCATCGGCGATGGGGACCTTTTGCCCGAACTCAAACTTTCAATGCGCAACTACAGTCAGGTTAGCTTCCTAGGAAGACTTCCAAATGAAGAACTTGTGAGTAAATTATGTAACGCCAATATGTTAATCCTTCCTTCTGTTTCCAACGGAGAGGGATTTGGCAAGGTTGTGCTGGAGGCATTAAGTTGCAATTTACCTGCCATGGTTTCCAAATTTGCAGGAATTTCAGAATTAATAAAGAAGTATGATGCTGGCATTGTTTTTGATCCAAATGATATCTGCGATTCGGTTCAAAAGATCGTGAAAATAGAAAAAAACAGGGATTTACTGACGAAATATATTTGCAATGCTGAAAGGATGATTAAAGGGGAGGAGCTGGATCTCGCGTCAACTACAAAGAAAACCATGAACATATATTATGAGACACTAAATTTGCAGGTGGAACGATGACAAACACGAATGACAGAATAACAAATACTCAACCATCATTCCACCAAAAAATTGATTGTGATATATTGAAAGAACCCCCGAGTTTGAAGGATATGGGGGTTCCAGAAGTGCGTATCTATTCTGAGTTCCCTTTGACTTATTACGGAGGTGGTGAGAGGTTAATACTAATGATCTATCAAAAACTCCGGCAAATTCTTATCCAAGTCAGCATAGTTGAAAATACGTCACATAGACTTGAGAAAAGAGTTCCGGAAGAGATAATAAAAAATGCCGTTGGATCCGATCTTAAAGCGATTAACTTCCACAGGTTTGGTTTCCCCGGCTTTCTTTATCAGGATATTCCACCTTTGGATGAGTTAACGTTTAGTTCAAATTCCATATCACTGATCTTTGCTAGGAGAATTCCTCCCCGTTCAGTTCTAAGGAAACTTAAAACGTCAAGCAACAGATTCATTTTTTGCCTTCACGGAATCGCGCTGGAAAGATTTCGATTAACATTATTCCTAATTATGGTACATCAGGTGGTGGTACGTTTTCAACTTCGTACCTTGAGTCACTTCGCAGACAGAAACATTTATATTCAGTGTCTAACGCCAAATATCGTGTCTTATCTTCAGGGGAGGGGTGCAAACGAAAGGAATATATTCCTTATTGAGAATCAATTTAGTTCAAATCTTGTTGAAATTAAAATGAACAATGATTTTTTTAAGGTTATTTTCATAGGTAGATTTAATAATCTTTCGAAAGGAATAAATTTTCTGAGCAATGTGATAAGGAATGTTAATCGTAAAGAAGCCAATATTGAGTTTGTAATAATAGGGACAGGGCCTGACCATCATATTATCAACAAAGTCGAGGCGAATGTTAGAATATTGGGTAATGTAACGGAAGAGGAAAAAACAAATGAAATGATGAATTCCAATCTGGGAATAATAACATCTAACCTGGAACCTTATCCAAGAGTGGCATTGGAATTCCTAACCTCAGGGATTCCCATAGTGTCAACTCCAACCGCTGGTCCGTCACATATTATTGGAAAAGATGAATTCTTCGGCAAAATAAGCTCGTTCAGGGCAGAAGAATTTGCCGAAGATATACTCAACTATTATAATGCCTGGCATAAAGATAAACTCCAATACTATGATATCAGGTTAAAAATTGCTGAGCGTGCAAAGGAAATGTTTAAAGTTGAAGAGATGCTTGACATGTATTCAAAAATGATTTTTTCTATTGCAAAAGGTAATATCTGAAATATATTTATGCCATCATGAATATCAATCATCAATGGAGTGTGGGACACAATTCTACAATCTACCCATATTGAATGAATTGTGCCACAAACCTATGCAGAATAGGGCATTATAAATTCTTTTGACTCTCTTTGTGGGCGGATATTCCAGCCAAGCATCTTCTTGTCCGCTGCAAACCCTAATTCCTGATTGCTTCACTGGTGATTCAGTTCTAAGTAATTCATTGTGTCTTCAACTATAGTGACTGACATAACCATATATCCGTATTCGTATTCATAATTTCATGGGCAGGAAGAAAACACTTGTTGTAGAGAGACGAGTCAGCGAATCAGAGATAAACAAAAGGATCAGGGAGGAGAAGAACAGAGCAAGGATTATACCACGGCTAATATTCATAAAACTCCTCTATGGTGGAAAGAGTGTCATAGAGGCCTCAAAGGATGTTGGCGTGGTAAAAAGGGTCGGATACCAGTGGCTTGAGAGATGGAATGAATCAGGTTTTGACGGACTCGTTCCGAGATTTGCAGGTGGAAAGCCGTCAAAGCTCTCAGTTGACCAGAAAAAAGAACTCAGGACACTGCTTGAGTCAAAGGATCTCTGGTACCTTGGAGATGTGGTTGATCTCATCAGGACAAAATTCGACGTGGAATATTCAGAAAGACAGGTGAGAAGGATCCTGAAAGGATTCAAGATGAAGCATGCAAAACCCTACCAGGTTGATTACAGGAAACCTGATAATGCTGAAGAAAAACTAAAAAAAACCCGGTCAAATAAACCCGGATGACACCATAATAGGATTCTTTGACGAGGCTGCACCACAGACCTCAGCGAACACGGTGAGGATGTGGTCTTTCAAGAAACCTGTCATAATAAAGAACACCACAAAGTTCAGGGCAAACACCTTTGGTTATTACGCATTCAATGGATATGACGTTGTGAACATGTATCCCAACTCAAAGCCAGGAGAGCGTGATGGATTTTCCCCGCGAAATAAGGTATAGAAACCCTTTCAATCACATTGTTATGATACTGGACAACTTTACTGCGCACAGGACGGAGAACATGGCAATCACAGCCGAGATACTGGACATTGATCTCATATTCCTGCCTCCGTACTCACCACAACTGAATCCAATTGAGCTAATCTGGAAATCAATAAAAAAAATAATTTCAAGGACCTTTGTGAAGAATCAGGAGATGATGGTTGAGACAGTCGAAACGAATTTCATTGAACTCTCAAAGAGAAAAACATTCTGCAGGAGCTGGATTGAGATGTTTGTTAACTAATAGGG
>JAJZJZ010000068.1 GCA_021809755.1 Thermoplasmata archaeon | reverse complement strand
AGATATAATTTTTTAGGAGAGTTGGATGCTATTTTCTGGGAATACGAAAATCTGGTGTTCAAAAAGGTGAGGTATGAGGAGGATATGTTATGGACATATGACATTACAGTCTTTGTATCAAGTTTTATTCCTTTGGGTTCTAAGAGTTTCCTGAGGGAATTCCAGGTGAAGGGGTTGGAATAATTTGAAAGCAGATAGTTAAAAAATTCCCTGAAAAGACTCAAATCCCTGACACCATGTCTTTCTATAATATCACGATAAAACATGGTTTCCTGTATATTCACCAGTTTTTCCCTTGATTTCTGTAAATATACTTCAGGAAAACCTCCCCATTTCATATACTCTTCAAGGTTATTTCTCAATATCCCCATTTCTCTGAATGTCTGCTTGTTCTCTGGTGCATAGATTTCAGAGAAGGATAATGGTAGAAGTGTTCTTGAAATATATCTTCCTCTTAAACGGGAGGGAATTTCAGAGGAAAGAAGAGATGAAGAGGAGCCAGTTATGACAATTTGGAAATCCTTGACATCATGTAACCATCTGACATTATGATCCCAGTTCTTCCATTCCTGAATCTCATCAAGAAAGAGATTCACCTTTCCATGTGGGTATTCCTGCCTTACAAGCTCTGCGAATTTCCTTTCATCCGTATTGGAAACTGAAGGGTCGTCAAAGGATGCATATATTGTGTTTTCACCCGCCTCCTGGAGTGCTTGTACTTCTTTCACAGTAAACAAAACGTCTTTCCAGCCCTCCTGGGGCCTGTTATCGCAACAATATCACTAACATTTCTTGGAATGGAGAAATTTCTTTTGATTTCTTTCGAATAAGCTAAACCTCCTAAATATTCCTCAGTGATTGTTCCTAATAGTTCCATAAGGAATTCAATTCCATTAAAAATTTTATTCATTGGGTGTTATGTAATGAATTGTTAATTTATTCCATTTAAATTCTATAATTACCATTCTCAGTAATTAAATTTTGCATATTCCTTAAAAAAATTAATATTTAATTTATAAATCATGTTTCGTGATTGAAACTGAGACTTCCATATTGGGAGCAGGATGGGCCGGATTATTATCTGCAAAAAAAGAAATAGAAACAAATAAAAGGATTACATTAATAGATAAAGATACTGAATCAAACTTAGGTGGCTTGCTTAAGAGCAAGGACATAGACGGTTTTTTATTTGATGTAGGGGGCCCACATCTCTTATTCAGCAGGGACGAAAATATCCTTGGCAGGATCAAAGATATTTTAGGAGAAAACTGCTCGAAGCTTGCAAGAAATAATTTTGTGAGATATGACGATCAGTATATACCCTATCCCTTTGAAAATGGCATCTACAAACTGGAAACTGAGAAAAGAATCAAAATAGGCAGGGAATTAATAGAGAAAATGATTTTTCAGGCTCAGCATTCTGAATGGAAGCCCGAAACTTTCATGGACTGGATCACAGGATTCTTCGGAGATCTAATGTCAAACGAGTATCTTATTCCTTACAATAAAAAAATCTGGAAACGCCCTCTGGATAAAATGGCTGCTGATTGGGTTTTCTCTCCTGGAAGATTACCTTTCCCGCAACTCAATGACGTTTTAAAGTCTGTTGCTGGTGTGGAGAGTATCGGGTACAAGGAACAGGCATTTTTTTATTACCCAAAATCTGGAGGAATTTACTCTCTTTATAAAAATTATCTAGATGAAATCACCAGTAAAGGTGTAAATATTCTCGGTGGTAAAAGAATTTCAAAAATTGAAAAGGAAAAGAGTGGAAATTTCATCATAAATGGAGATGTGAAAGCGAATCGTATTATCAACACAATACCACTTCCAGAAGTGCTGGATGCTATAGATGAAAAATATTCAGATCTTTCATCAAAATTTGATTGGAATAGTGTTGTGATAGTGGGTGTTGCAATTTCTCAGCCAACACCCAATCAGACTACAGTATATGTTCCTGATCCGGATATTGTGTTTCATCGATACACATGGATGAGTGCTTTTATTCATCCAAAGGATAAGAACACAAGCAATATTATTGCTGAAATAACGGTGCCTAAAAATGAGTTGATTGATCTTAAAGAGATTGAGAAAAAAACCATAAATGGATTAATCAGGTGTGGGGCGATTAAAGATGAAAATAAAGTTTTGTTCAGCACATCTTGGGTAAATAAGTATGGTTATCCAATCTATTCTCTTGATCATAATGTAAATAGGGAAAAAGCTTTGTCAATTCTCGAGGAATATGGAATAAAATCAGTTGGCAGGTGGGGATCCTGGCATTATTGGAACACAGATATGGTAATGAAGGCTGTAGATAATACTTTTAAAACAAAATAAGGTTATTTTAAAGAATTTACTTTTACATTTTAAATTGGCAATATTAGAAAGCACTTGAAAAATCTAATAAGTGAATTGCATTTAAGCATTAAAATGTCAGATGATTATTACTTTGAAGCTCTTTCAAAATTAAGTGAAGAAAAAGGAATAAACAAAATTGAGGTCGGGGGTTTAAATTATAAATTGGCCACAAAACCACCGGCATCTATAATTGTGAGGAGTTTTAATGGGGAAAAATATCTGGAATCTGCCGTTGAGAGCATTGTGGAAAATACTTGGGAATCACTAGAAATAATATTAGTATATGATCGCTCAACCACGGATAACACATTATCAAAAATTGACAACATTATCAAAAAATTCGAAAACAATGTTAAAATCAAAATAAAAATAGTATTCCATGACAGGGCTTCTCCGTTCAGATCTTTAATCGTTGGAATTGAAAACATTGATGAAAGTGCGGAATTTGTTTTTTTTCTTGATTATGACAATATTTTTTATAAAAATAGAATTGAAGAAACTATTAAAATCATGAAAGATAAAAACATTGAATTTTCTTTCTGTAACCAAGATTTGATAGATGAACTTGGAAATATTCATGGCAAATTTTTAACAAGAAAACCTATTGTACGGTTGGAAAATTGTATAAATTCCAATTTTATAGATATCAATTCAATCGCGATCAGATCAGATTTTCTTAAAGGTTTAATGAAATATATTCACATTTTAGTCGATAAAACATACGATTGGATTTTTGAAGATTGGTTAATAGGAATGATCTCACTTGGAACTCTTGACAAGCAAAACATCTTCATTGAAGAGAGGATGGGGGGATACAGAACTCATTCAGGCAATATTACTCGAGTTAAAGCAAAAACAGATTCAAATAAAACAATTTTAAATTTGGAGCGTAACATCAGAACCTATATTGCAATAAATTTTATCATTGATAATTATTCAGATGATTTTGAAGCAGATAGATTTCGAAGGATTAAAACACTTATTTATCTTGAAATCGAAAATGGTGAACTCAAATACCAGTCCCGTATTTTGAGCAGGGAATTTTTCTTTGAAACACTGCCTAAAATACCAATTAAACTGATCTCATCATTGTTCTATAAAAACAAGTGAAAGTGTTAATTATTTTGGGTGCGGTTCTAACATTGATCTTGTTTGGTAACATACTATGATCGTATTTGGAAACATTTATTTGCTTTCATACATATTACCTAACATGAAATTAACCACAACCATAGGCACTCTGAAAGAAATTATAGACATAATAAATTCCATAACCGGAGAGGCCAAGTTTGAATTTGAATCCGATGGAATTCATGTGAGGGCCATAGACAGTGCAAGGGTTGCAATGGCAGATCTTTTTGTTTCAAATTCAGTATTCGAAAATTACGAAGTCAGTGAGAAAACAGACATACCTCTTGAACTTGAAAGGGTTAAAAATGTATTGAAGCTCGGCGGGAACAGTGAGATTATAAACATTGTAAATGCTCCTGGCAAACTTAAATTCACATTGGGAAACCTGAGTAAAAGCATAGCTCTCCTTGAATATGGAAACATGACTGCACCGAAACTTCCATCCGTGAATCCTGAGAATTATGTAGTTGTAAGCAAGTCTGAGATAGAGAAGGGATTGAAGGCCACAACTGATGTTAGGGATTCCGTGAGACTCTCCATAGAGGATTCAAGGTTTGTAATATCGTCTAAAACGGAATCAGAAGACGCAGAGCTTATTCTTGATAGAGAGAACTGTGTTGAGCTTGTGTCAAGAGGTGGATCAAAGAGTAGTTATCCATCAGACTATCTAATGAGGATCATAAAATCCACAGGTTCAGCTGAGAAACTTAAATTGTCTTTCAACAATGACTATCCTCTCATCATTGAGCCTGAATATGTTGAAAAGGAAGGAGAGAAAAAGGTAAAATTCTTCCTGGCACCCAGGATGGAATAATATTAAAACGGGCGCGAGGGGATTTGAACCCCTGATCTACAGCTTAGGAGGCTGTTGCCATATCCATGCTTGGCCACGCGCCCTTGGTTCCCAAAATGCATAATGGTATATTTCATTATCTAAAACTCTGTGATTTGAATATTGGAACACCTGTCAATCATTGGACTATACTTTAAATTATACACAAATTCTCCATTCCTTTAAGATTAATTCTGAAAAAAATTTATGGTAGTATTTAGTATTGTCTAGAGGACTAGGAATAAAAGCAATTGATCCTTTCGACCGGGCTGGATATTTATGAATCGTTATCACACCTTGCAAGAGGTGGTTAATAAAGTGAAACCTCGAAACTTATTTTAAAGAATCTTCAGAAATAGATAACAGATTGATAATTGGATTAGGTTTGAATAATTTTATTGAATGTGCACATAATAAATAACAATGTAAATTGGAGGTTAATAATGAGAAGCTAAAAAAATGATTAAAAGAGGAAATTCGAATAAGTGACACTTCTTGAGCGGTAGGGAGGTATATTAAATCAAAATGTTTTTCTATATACTATAATACGGAATACATTGTCAAATTATCCAACTTATAATCCTCTTATTATATGTAATATTCTTAATCATGGAAATACCTATGATGAATGGAGTACTTCTTTTATAATTGCTCTTTCAAAGATTGAAGAGGTTCAAAGCGTTAAAATTATTGCGCCATTGTCAAATGGGGGCTCTGAAATATCGTTACCAAAAAAATGCCAACTAAACTCAATTTTAGACTATAAAAACCCTTTTTCTATTTTATCTATCATTCCTGAAATTATAAATTCCAATAATGATACTATAATAATTGTTTCTGGGCCAACAGCATTTGGAAACAACGCACTATCAAATATTTTTGGTATGATCCTTCCATTTGTTTTAAAAATCTTTACAAAAAAAACTGTAAAAATTATTAACCAAGGAAGTGCATTCACGCATAACGTTAAAGCACTTGGTTATTCTGGGTGGATAAACACATTAAAGTTAAAATTTTCAATGGTTCTTGAAAAAATTGTTTACAAAAAAGTCAAAACTTATTTTCAACTCAATTATTATTGTGAATTAATTGGAAAAAAACTTGGGAGAGGCCATGTCGGTGGTTTATTAATCAGTGATTATATTGATGCAATTGCAACTCTTTATATCAACGGTATGGACGAAAAAAAAACTATACCTCGACAAATCCAACATGATAATATTAAAATATTACTTCACGGATTCTGGGGACCACAGAAAAATCCAGAGATTGCTCTTAAAGCAATACAAGTAATGAAAAAAAAATATCCAAACATATTAGTCACTGTTAGTGGTGGGATAAATTCTCATTTTGTGAACTACAATGAATATTTTCTGTCATTGTTAGATAGTTATAAAGAATGTATAGAAAGATATCTGGGTTATGTCCAAGAAAAAGAACTTTTTAATTTATTTATTGAACATCAAATAGTATTAATGCCCTATATTGCATCAGGAGGGCAATCCGGGGTTCTTGAAACTGCTTCATTTTTTGAAAATATTGTGGTTTGTACAGATTTACCTGAATTTAGGGAAGAAAAGAAAAGTGATTTAATTATACTTACGAGTTTAGATGATTTTGAAAGAGCTACTGAAAAAGCTATAAACATGGTAGAAATTATACCTAAAGAAATAGAAGTTTCGAACAAAATTAACATTGTTATTGAAAATTTAAAAAAATTTATTCAAGATTGATTCGAAATTGAAAATCCACCATTCCCTTATTCCATAATATTTCTCATTTGTTTGCGTTTCCTGTGCTTTTTATGGATTTAATTTTGTTTGAAGAACCAATAAAGAATTAACACAGATTTGATCCAATTTTAACGGAATTACCACTAGAACAATAATAACACTAAAATAACTCTAATTGTGAAAACTCAGTGTATTAGTTAAAAAAGCAGTGAACTTGTGATAGTAGAACAAATTTATATGATGTATTTATTTTTTTATGATGAATATAGTAGACAGAATAGATGCTTTACTGTACAATTAATTCTTTTACATTATTCCAGTGAGTAACAATGAATTGAAAGATAATAAACGGAAAAATTAAAAGGTAAATAAGAACAAAAATAAATTGATATATTAGGAAAATCGTAAAATAATCCGCGAAAATCTGAATTTTAGTCCGGAACATAAAAAAAATTTGGAGATAAAACTCAAGAATTGGTAGATTATTATTCTCCTGCGAGAGGAAAAAGAGCGTGGTAGAGGAATTTCGAAATCAATAATAATAAAAAAGAGTTAAAAGAAAAATTGGCATTAATTTAAAATTATAGCAAGTTTAAATTTAGATATTTGAAATTATAAATTGAGCTAACGTTTCAGACGAATACTTTTTCGCAACTTCTTTGTCAAGCAACCTTGGTGGTTCGGAATCAATTGTTAATAAATCAACAATAGAGTCCTTTAAATTCTTAGCATCTCCAGGCTTAACTATTCGCCCAAATTTGTATCCTTTCAGAATGGAGGCATGTGCCCCTACATCTGTCGCTACGACGTTAACCTGAAGCAATCTAGCTTCTAAAGCTCCTACTCCAAATCCTTCTTCCAAAGATGGAATTACAAAAACTGATGATTCTAATATTAACTTTATTTTCGTAGCATCATCTATAGGTCCAATAAATTTAACTCTTTTCTCAATACCGAGTCTTTGACAGATTAATTTAAGATAGTTTGTGTAGTTAGTTTCATTTCCTCCTATTATTAGTTCTAGTTGTGGTAAATTGTTTAATAAATTGAAGTACGATTGAATTAAAATTTGAAATCCTTTGTAATAATGGTGAGAACTAATAGAGAAAATAAATTTTTTTTGATTTAGATCAAAAAAGAAACTATCCTTTAAGGCTAATGCAAGGTTATATGAGTTATTAAATTCTATTAAATCAATACAAAATGGATGAAGTAGTGTTTCTATTCTGTACAATTTTAAACTTTTAATTTCAGCATCGCTAATTGGACTATACGATATGATAAATTTTATATTATTTGAAAAAAATACAATGGCTACTTTGTATGCCATTTTAATTATAGCTTTTAAGATCCTGTTTTTCATTGGTTTAAAGAATCCATGATTTATTAAGATGATTTTATTTATAGAGTGTCTTTGTAGTAAGATGAGTGAACTTAAGGACAATGACCAAAAGATATCATTAACTATTATAACATCATAAATTTTAGACGATTTTAAGTAATTTCTTAAGTTTTTAAAATGGTTTAATTTTAAAGGGGCTAAATATTCAAGTTTTGAAACTTTGTTTCCTAATTTAGATAATTCAAAAATTCTTATATTATTTGCCAATTCTATTTTATAAATTCCATTTTTTTTATAATCAGGGCAGGAAGCAAGAATGTCTACTTCATGTCCAAATTTTTCGAAGGCTTTACTTAGAATTAAAGAATTTCTTGAACCATATCCCATCTCTATCGGATAAATATCTGGAGTTATTATCAAAATTTTCATAAATATCTTAAATTAACCAAAGTTAGAATCGCTAATAAATTCTCTGTAGACTTTTATAGATTTAATTGGGTTTCTAATTGTAGCAATAGCATAAGGTAGTGGGAAGATTAACCCCCAACACCATATCAAATCTCGTGTTTTGATAAGCATTTCTATCGACTGATTTAATGAACTACCGATTGAAGTAGAACCAGTTTTTGGTGTCAAGTTTTGTAATTCTTCACTATTAATTGGAAAAATAAAATTTTTCACATCATTTTCTAAAAACCAATGGTAGAGTTTGACCCTTCTTGATAACTTCTTGGCATAATCAATGAGACTGCTTACTGAATGATGTTTATAGTATGAATTTTTAACTATTGCACTTTTTGATAGTTTTTTTAACCGCAATCTAGTCAAGGTCCTTATGTCAAAATCATACCCTCCAACTTTCATTAGAGCTTCTTTTTTTATTATTGAGCCGTTATTCAATCCATAGTCTAAATCGTTTATAATAACAAAATTTTTTGAATCATTGCCTCTTATTATCATTTTTTCCATATTTATCCTATCAAGAGTTGCCAAATAATTAATAAATTTATTAGTTTCATCAATTTTAATTGGAAGAGGATTGGAAATATTCAACTCAGGTTCTTCAATTAACGGACTTAACAAATTAACATAGGAATCTTTTCCAACAAATTCATTATCCGCGTCCACTTGCCAATAAAAATTCGATTTGCAGAATTTCAATCCGTAATTTCTAGCCCCATTAATTCCATTTGAAAACATCCCTTTTTGAATATGTACCTCACAGCCAAAATCTTTGGCTATCTTTAAGGTTTCATCTTTTGATCCTGCATCAATTATCATTAGATTAACAGAACTTGATTCATTTAGATTATGAATAGAAGTCAAGCACTTCTCCAAATCTGTGGCGCAATTTAAGGTCGGAATTACGGCATCCACAGAGAATTTCATCTATCCATAATATTGAAGCAAATATTAAAGTCTTTCTCAAGAATACAGTTGTGTTTGAAAATATAAAAGAGCACATCTCCATTTCAGCAATCTCATTTAATGGTTTCATTTTTCAAACACGATCATGTGTTAGAACCATTTTCCGATTGTACTCATCTAAATAGAAATGCATTCGAAACTGCAAATGGCAAGTGAATTCTGTCCAATTATGGCAAACGAAAAGTATCCAGTTTTGGCAATCGAAAAGTATCCAGTCCCATATGCAGAGTTTGGGTGCAGCGGGTTGCTTGAACAGGAGGGATGGTACATGATAAAGAGCATGAAGGATCAGGGGCTTTCCATCAGTGAGATTTCAAGGAGACTGGGGATAAGCAGG
>JAJZJZ010000067.1 GCA_021809755.1 Thermoplasmata archaeon | reverse complement strand
TTTTCCAGTTTTCTCCTTTTTTCTGTGTCCGTCATTTTAACTGATCTTAATATTTCCATGAAAAATTCAATTGCTGCATCATAATCAGCATAATTAACAGGCTTGGGTATTCCGTCCTTCCCTCCCAGGGCGAAGGTATATCGTAAGGGATCAGAATAACTTGGTGCCTTTCCCATAATTACCTCGCTGATGTATGAAAGCGCTCTTATTGCTGATTTCCCCACTCCTTTCATCATGAACAATTCATCAAAATTTGAAGGTTGAAACTCATATATTTCCCTTAGATTCTCCCAATTTACCTTAACATCATATGAAGTGATTTTTAAATTTTCCTGAAAATAATCAAGTTTGAACTGGCCTTTTTTATTTACGTTGCTTATTGTTCTTAAAATTAAAGGGTCTTTAACCGCATCAATCATTCCTTCTCTATTTTCCCTGCTTTTTGAGGTTGTAAGATCGAGCACCCTATCTTTACTTTCCTGAGAGAAAATGCCAGATCGCCCATCATCTAGAATTTCATCAGCCATAGAACTGTGCCACTGATACCTTCTTGCCATCCTTTCATCCTGATCCATTCCCTGTTGTATTATTGTCCAATTATTTTGATCACTATAGAGAATTGAATGAATATAAAGATCATAACCATCCTGCAATAAATTGGAATCCGCTCTGGCTATCCTCCTGCTATAATTTTTTAATCTGATTCCTTCCTGTTCTTTCAAAACCCCTTCATTCACACTTTTTTCAATTTCATTAATAGTATTTATCATGTCCTTTCCCTTACCTCCAGCCATGGAGATACCTGTATGAGATTCTTTCAGGGACTCTTTCAGTGCGTATAACGTTGAAGTTGTTGTACCGCTTGAATTCCAATCAAATCCTGTAACCAAACTCAATGACTGGAACCATATGGGATCAGACATTCTTTTCAAAAGGGTGTGGGAACCGTACCAGGAATTTATGAGTTCCATAATTGCGCCAGTCAAATCAACCATGTGTTTGAAGAGTTTTTCAGGAGGTCTTCCGTAATGTAACGGCAGATCTGAAATTCCTGTTCTTTTCATATCATATCCTACAAATTGTATATATGGTAACAATTAATTACTTTTTATGGCTGAATTCAAATGCTATATTTGTTCAGAGAAGGCTGCGACCGGAGAAAAGTTTACATTTACGAACAATGGAGCTGTTCATTTTGACTGCTTTATTGCCCACAAAAGGAAAGAATTGGGAACGCAAAATGCAGAACAACTGTCAGAGCTGGCAATTATTTTGGATGCAGAACTAAACCATCTCCTTACCCTATTAAGAGTTGACGCCCATTCTGAAGATGGAAAGAAACA
The DNA here is from genome assembly GCA_021809755.1 of Thermoplasmata archaeon. Classification (GTDB taxonomy): domain Archaea; phylum Thermoplasmatota; class Thermoplasmata; order Thermoplasmatales; family Thermoplasmataceae. The sequence goes on along the minus strand of JAJZJZ010000067.1, from coordinate 7,834 downwards.
CCTGCAGGCAAAATACAAAGATATAGAAAAGGCTGCGGGCGAAACAACCAGACTCATATCGGCTCTCAAGAAACAATAAATGTTCCATTAATAATGGAACTTATCCAAGAGAATTTTAAAATTCTTTTTTTAGCGTAATAAATTATTTGTAAAGAAATTACTGCTTGGGTTTCTTCTTGATTTCCATGTAACCGCATCTTCCGCAAGTTACCCTGTCCTCATGCTCTGCAAGAAAGACTCCGGGACCACATCTGGGGCAGTTTCTTCTCTGCCTCATCACTTTATTATTCTCTACTTTGTAAATTTCTCTTTTCTGCATTTAGTTCTTAACCTCTTTTTCCTTGAGCTTATTTCTGATCAATTCGTAATCTGGTTCAAAAAGCATTGCTGCCTCTTTGTTTTGATAAATTTTAGAATATCCTTCCATTGAATGGCTCCCTGTTAATTGCAGATTCTTATCTACTATGACAAGGGAGCTGTCAGACTTATAGTTTCGAGCTATTACCTCCCGAATTACATCGCGGGATGGGCTCACATCGTTATCAAATTCCACAAAATACCTAATTTCCTTTCTTTTCAGGAGAGGATTGTCCTTGGCTTCAATTACATTTAATTTCATTTTTGTCTCACATCCATTTTTTCAATTATCTTTTTAACCAATTTCTTTGAATCTTTAGAAGGCCTGATATAAGCCATGCCTACATCCGGTACTCCATACACTACCACTGTATTTTCGTCTGCATAAAAAAGTATTGGTAGTACAGCCAAATCTTCCTCACCATTTATTTCAATCCTTGTATGAGCGGATTGTTCCATGGCTTTCTTAATTTCCTTAATAAGTGAACCGGTTATGACACCCGGGGGATTTTCCAGGATAATGGATCCAGGTATGCTGCTGTATGTTTTTTCTCCTCTCTTTGTCTTTAGATCAACTACCTCTATCCAGGGAATTATATTTGATTTCTTTAAAACCTCAGTTGTGTAATCTCCTACGGATATAATCTTAAATTTAGAAAGATTAGATGTAATGAAATTAACATCAACTATTGTTCCATTATTTTCTTCTATTAATTTCTTCGATGCTTCTGTAATAATGTAGTATTTATCTGACTTTAATGGCATATATTCCTTGTTCAGATATGGCGGCTCTCTTTGCAATTATTGAAATCTTGGGGTCTGAAATTATTATAAATCCAAACCATTCACTTGACATCTTTGAATCCCCATGATAAGGGCATAGCTTTTCCGAGGTTAATCTCTTACATTCTTTGCACGCTTTATATATTGGCTTCACTCAGTTTTCCTCCTTGTTCTTTGCAAGCTTAATCCATTCCTTTTTGCCTAGGCCCGTTTGCTTCATTGTAAATCCTATTTTACTGTCTTTCACTGAAGAAGAACTGAGATTTAGAAGAACTATCCTTACCCTGAGAATATCACCAACACGGATTTCTCTTCCGGTCTCCTTACCGATCAACCTTTGATTGGATGGATCGACGTCTATTCTGTCATCCATAATTTGACTTATATGTAAAAGACCTTCAAATGGGCCAAATCTCAGAAAGACTCCAAGTTTTGGAACGACAGATATTACCAGCGCATCAACAACTTCCTGCATCTTTGGTGTGTAGGCAAGAGCCCTGTATTTAATGGATTGATATACTCCTCCGTCTCCGTGAACAATTGAGGCCTCACCAATTGGTTCAATGTCAATCAGTGAAATGACATAGCATTTCCCCGTGATGTGATTGTTTTCATCTTTCATATCAAGTATTCTACCGCACAACGTATCCCTTGCCACGTCCTCCACAGCCTGATTAAAAGATTCTCCTAATAATTGTGGTGGCACTCTCGTAACATGCTCATCCTCTATAATTGTGTACAATTAAATTCCCTCTATTTAACCCTGATTGTTTGCTACTAGTTAAGATTATTCTCAGGATCAAGCATGGTATTTTTCTTAACTATAAAAATATCTGGTAAAATTTTCTCCTAGTGTTTTATTGATCAAGAATCAAAAAGTTATAAAGAGTCTTCTAACATATGGAAAGAATGATTGCAACCGAAAAGGAAGAACATAAATCTTTGAGGGAGAATGTCAGAGATTTCGTTAAAAAGAAGGTAGAACCAATATGTATTAAGATGGATGAAGAGGATATGTTTCCCATTGGTCTTTTTAAGGAAATGGGAAAAATGGGCTATCTTGGTGTTACTATACCAGAGGAATATGGTGGATCAGGAATGGATTATCTCTCTCAGGGGATAATAGAGGAAGAAATAGGATATTCATCAGCCTCCTTGGCTCTGTCTTATGGAGCCCATAGTAATCTCTGCCTTGACAGTTTATTTAGAAATGGTTCTTCAATGCAGAGGGAAGAATATGTTCCAAAACTTTCAAGCGGGCAATGGATAGGTTCTCTGGGATTGACAGAACCCTCTTCAGGCTCAGATGCCCTTGCAATGAAAACCAATGCAACAAAAAACGGAGACTCATTCACAATTAACGGCTCAAAGACACTTATAACCAATGCTCCATATTCAGATTTCTTCCTGACATATGCAAAAACGGGGGACAACTATACTGCATTTGCAATACTCAGCACTGATGAGGGATTTTCCAGAGGAAAGAAATTTAATAAAATGGGGATGAGAGGCTCTCCCACAGGCGAGATTTATTTTCAGAATTTGAAAATCAAAGAAGATCGGATTGTGGGAAAACCGGGTGGTGCCAAGGACATAATACTAAGCGGGCTCAACATCGAAAGAATTATTCTTTCATTCATCTTTGTAGGAATCGCAAGGAGGGCATTGGAAGAATCGTTAAAGTATTCAATTGAAAGGAAACAATTTGGTCAGCATCTCTATGAATTTGAAATGATACAGGATAAACTTGCAACCATGTATACAAAGTATGAAACGGCAAGGATAATGGCTTATGAATCATTGAGCAGGGTTCAGGAAGATAAAATGGATGCCCTTCATGCAGCTTCTGCCATCCTCTATGCAGCAGAAATCTCAGAACAGGTTTCAAGGGAGGCAATTCAGATCCATGGAGGATATGGTTATGTCAAGGATTCAGGCATAGAGAGACTCCTTAGAGATGCCATATTGGGGCAAATAGGAGCTGGAACAACAGAAATAAGAAAACATATTATATCGGGTGCTCTGGTAAAACAATTCAAGGATAATCCAAGGATCTTAGAATGAAATGTATAAATTGCGGCAAGAATGAGGCCATAGAACGAGGACTATGTGCCATATGTATCTCAGAAAGCATTAAGGTTATCCCCCCGGGAACGTATGAAATAACAGTGTGTCCTAAATGTGAATCTGTTCTGGTTGGAAAGAGATGGGTTGAGGAGAACGGCCAGAGTCTATTTGAAAAAAAACTTATGGAATCAATATCCACGAATGACAAGAACGGAATTGTAGATTTGTCAAATTCAGGAATTAAAATAAATGATTATAAGGGTACAGCCACACTCCATGTATCTGTTAAGAGGAAAGGCTTGGAGAATATTGAGCAGGAGTTTGAAATACCGTACAAGGAAAGGAAAATAAGCTGCCCTTCCTGTAACAAGGCAACTGGATCATATTATGAAGGGAAGATCCAGATACGTGGGTTCAAGGATGTAAACAGCCCCCTTCTGGAAAAGATCACCGAGTTTATTCTGAGAAGGATGGATATATATTCCAAAAAATCAAACGATTCCTTTGTGTCTTCCGTTGAAAGACTCAGGGAGGGATACGACATATATCTTGGTAAAAAAAATGATTGTGACAGGATATGTAAGGAAATATCAAGGGATTACTTTTCCAATCTGAACGTATCCAAAACGCTTGCAGGTATGAAAGAGGGTCATGAGATTTATAGATACACATATTCCATGCGAATTCTTGATCTGGTTCCGGGAGATATTGTGGAAGTCAACGGAGTAGAATTCATGCTTAGAAGAATTTCTCCGCAGGTCATATATCTTATAGATACTGAAAAGAAAAGAGATGTCATTGTGAGACAAAATGAATTTTTTTCATCGAGATTCATTATAAGAAATTTTGCCGCGGATAAAAGAAGATTTATCAGGATATCAGGTACGGACAGTGAAACGGTTTTTATGGATTCTTTGGATTTCAAGCAGGTTACCCTAAGAGAGGCAATCAGCGATGAGGAAATCGACCTATTTCTTTATAGAGAAGAATATTATCGCTTATAGGTGTTCAGAAATGTGGGTAAATGCTGAATTTGATACTTTAAGGGAAGTTATTATGCACAGGCCGGGGCCTGAGATAGAATATGCAATGCTGGCACCAAAGCAATTCCTCTTTGAAAGACCATTCCGGTCAAGAGAAGCCCTTAAGGAGCATGAGGAACTGGAATTAATTCTTAAGCAAAACGGAGTGCGTGTAAGTATTTTGAGAGATCTGGTTATTGAGACAGCCGATTCCGATAAGATATTCAGGAGGGCACTGGAACAAAAGGTGGGAGAAACAGTGCGTTATTATGGATCCATGGAAACAGCCTCTGAAATGAAGAAAGAGCTTGAAAAAAATCTATGCATACTGGATTCTAGCACGCTTTTCAACACACTGATCCTTGAACCATCAATAGACATAAAGAAAATTAATCAATCTGATCCGGGATATCCGACTATTTATTCCAATCTCCCGCTTGCTAACCTTTATTTTATGCGAGACCAACAGGCTGTGAGCAATAATGGAATTATTATTGGAAACATGAGAATGTCTCAAAGGTCAAGGGAAACTGAACTGACCGAATTCATTTTTTCAAACAAATTTGGAAAGGATAATCTTAAAACGATAAGTGGCGACTCGAAATTCGAGGGTGGGGATTACATTCCTGCCGGGGACTTCGGCCTTATAGGGATCGGTCCAAGAACAAATATGGCAGGCGCTCTGGATTTCATGAACAGTGGCATTTCCTCACATGACGAGATTTTGATTTTGGAAAATCCCATATACGATTTCATGACAAATAGCGATAGAGGTTCAATGGTTAATATGCATCTGGACACTTACTTTAATATTGCTTCAGATTCAGTTGCAATTGCATCGGTAAGGCTATGTAAAAGAGCAAAAGGAACGGTATTTCAAAGAACGAATGCGGGAGGCTATGAAAAGGGAAATACCACAACACTTTACGACTATATGAAAGAAAGGCACTTCGAATTCATTGATCTAAATGTTTCTGAGCAGATATCATACTCTTCAAACTTCCTGACAATTTCAAATGGGAAAATTGTATGCATTGATTCAAAACTTGTAATGGCAAAGCTAATGGAAAATAATTTCATCGATAATCAGGTTCTCAATATTGTACACAAGGAAAGAGATTCAACAGATTATGGAAACATGTTTCCCAACAGAAAGGTAATGGAAAACTTTGGCATTGATTATATAACTGCTGATCTAAGTGAATTAACTGGAGGGTATGGCGGTGCTCATTGCATGACATCTGCCATTAGAAGAGGCTAAGTTAATTACTCTATATAGATTTGTTAGAAATTCCCTCAATCCTTAATTTTGAGTATGATAAAACCGAAAGGTTTAACTTAATTTTTTAATTCCCTCCTTACAACAAATGTATTTCAAATCAGTGTTTAGAGGGATTTAATGGCTGGAGAAAAAGGACAAAGAAGAGTAAAGGATAAATGGAGAGAGAAGAAGTGGTTCTCAATAATGGCGCCGAATCAACTTGGGGGTAAAGAAATTGCACTAAGTCCAGCCGTTAATGGTGAAGAATTGGTAGGAAGAAAGGTAGAGGTGCCAGTTTCAGATTTTACTGGAAATTTCAAAAAATCAAATTCAAAGTTAATTTTTCAGGTAGTTTCCTGCACAGGTCTTAAATGTTCATCAAGTTTTGCAGGTCATATCGTTAGTGATGATTACATAAGAAGAATGGTTAGAAGGAGAAAGGAAAGGCTTGATGTCATAACAGAAATAAAAACCACAGACGGCTTTACTATGGCCCTCAAAACGGTTGCCGTCACAGACAGCAAGCTAACAGCTACGAAGAGAGCGGAACTCAGAGAGGCAATTCTTAAATTTCTCATTGAAAGAACGTCAAATATGAGCTTCTACGAATTTGCAAGATACGTAATAGGCGATGAAATATATTCAAATATTGTGGATGCGGTTAGAGACATTTACCCGCTGAAAAAGATAGAAATAAGGCGTTCAGAGCTTATTAGCTCGGGTAAAGAAGCATATGAGTTCATAGAACCCACAGAAGATCAGAAACCACCCGAAGTAGAAGCCCCACAATAAAATTTGAGCCGGGGTGGCTTAGTTGGTAGAGCGCCGGACTCATAAGAATACAATTCTGAGAAATCCGGAGGTCTCGGGTTCAATCCCCGATCCCGGCATATTTCCATATTGTTAGATCGAATCATATGGCATAACTAAAATCATTATAACTGCGAATGCCCCTATTTTCAATGTAATGTTAAACATATATCCAAGAGTGGAAGGTATCTGTGGATATCCCATTCACAACCAGGTGATCCAACCAATTGTAAAAATAACAATGGCACTGACACTAATTCTGTTTCTTTTCCATTCCGGTAAGGAAATTATGCCTATTAGAAGCCAGCTTATAAAAATCAATTCTGTGTTGAGAGTATCCCCAAAGTGACCGGTTAAAATAAAAGAATTTTGCCAAAGTATTTCAAATGTTATGACCCACAGAAAGGGTACGCCAATTGCCAATGGAATAGCAAATATGCCATTGTTCCTGAATCAATAGAGGGAAATCAAAAAGGAACATATGGCAAGGGAATAGGTTAAAGGAAATAATATATCCTGATCCAGAGGGTGAAACCCTGACCAGATAGCAAAGGAGAGCACACCAGTTTGAATATTAAAAATTATTAAAATAGTGTAAATTAAAATTATAAAAATAACATAGAGTTCAATATTCTTCCTCTTAGTTAAATCAATCAATAAATACACACTTTACGAATTTTCTCTTATAATCTATTCTCCCCTTTGGTGGCAATTACATTTATCTATGTTTTCCATGATATCCATGTGATGCTACAATAAAACAATTTCATGTCCAAAAAAACCAGAATGGTAATTTTTTAATAGCAAGGAAGGAAGAGAAGTCGAGAAAAATCGTCTATTCAGTATCTCTGCCTTCATTCAAACTCTCTTCGTTTTAATAAGTAAAGTAGGTATTGCAAGGGATAACAACAATTTTGATATGGTAAGCTGTGAAGGAAAAATCTGGTCTAACATTTACAATTTGGAGTATAATAGGGGCTGCTTATTTTTGCTCCATAAAAGTTTCCACTTCTGTTCATTATTGATTGTAAAAGAATCCTGATATTAAAAATGCAAATTTTTGGGCTTCAAAAGATAAGCTTATTGCCTGTTATGAAATCATGAATACAAGAATTAGAATGAAACTTCCAAATAAAAGACAGATAATAACATTTTTAATCATTCTTATGCTTCTCGGATATGGTATTCTCTTTTTGGCGTCAATACTTTAAAGAGCACCCAGAACAATAATTTGATGAATCTATTTAAAATAGGAATTCTAAATCTTTGGAATTAACGATTTATAAACAAAATTTTGACGATTGGTTTATTGGAACAACAAAAGTAAAAAATTGAATTCACCTGTTATTAATTGTAATTGTTTGAAAGTACCATGGGTTAATACAAAAATATAATATGTAACTTAACATGATATCATTACTGAAATAAACCTGCTAAAATATTGGATCCATGTCTGGTAATATATACGTAATTCATGGATTAAGAACATTGGAGGAATGAAAATGAATAAAATAATCGAAAAGAGAAACGGGGA
>JAJZJZ010000066.1 GCA_021809755.1 Thermoplasmata archaeon | reverse complement strand
AAATTATCTTGATTTTCATGGGTTATATTATAACAGGATTCGTAGTATTGGAAGTTATAGATATGAGAAGACTAGGGAGTAAACGAATGACCTCTTATCGGCATAATGATTAATTTTAAAACATCCATATTTTTTAGGGGATTTAAATGGTTAATTCAAACATTGAAAATGGTTCTGGGTCGGAGCTTCAAAGGCACCTTTCCTTCCTGTCCCCTTTTTACTCCAATTTTTTAGTTTCCTAGAACCATGAAATATAATTTCCTCATGAGGGTGGGTAATCGCTCTCTTAACTTCAATACCTTTTTCACCCATTTCACCAATAAAACCAGCTACTCTTTGTAATTTTGAGGCTTTATGAAAAGTCGCCATATCACATTAATAAGTCTTGATACTTAATGTTCACTATGACCTCTATGGCGGTAATCTTTCGTTATAAAATCATCAATTAGGTCATCATTTTTCTTAGTATTTGACTGGGTGACAGATAGGTTCAAGCCGTGTTATGTATATCTCCATTACATAACTGTAATTCCGAAAAAAGTCAAGAGAAAACATGGAGAATACTGGGAACTTGTTGACGAAAGGAGAGTTAATGGGAAAGTTTTACACAAATATGTTGGATTGGAAGTTCCATTAATATATATTACATCTTAGATATCTAACGGGCAATTTCCGCCATAGTATGACCTAATAAAAAAATTTTCTATTCATCCTCTTCTTCCTCGTCCGAATCTAATTTGTCAATTATCCACGCTAACCCCTTCGCAATATCCTTATTCTTTTGCCATTGAAGTTTTTCCTTTTCCAATTCAAGTTTCATCCTTTTAATATCGTCAGCCCTTGCCTTGCTTAGAGCTGTGTCAGTGTTTAACTTCCTATTAGACGTTCTTTTTTCTCTTTTCCTTCTTATAGTATAAGGTAATGTTTTTATCATCGTCTCCAAGAGTTTTGTCCTTTTTCTGCCTTCCAATAAACTCACAAAAGCTACTATGACTGCTACTGCGCTGATTATTGATGAAATAATAATATCAAGTGATATGACCATTAATTTTACCATTCATTCAAGGTAAAATAATCTATCTAAGGAAATCGGGCTAAGCGATTCTTAACTATTACTTCTACGCTATCCTCTCCACAATAACCTTATCCTCCTCCATATGAAACCCTACAAACTCGCCCTCCTTGATTAATAATTTCTCTGCTATTCTCTTTGGTAAGGTAATTCTTAGCGATGTTCCTCTCTTTGACGTTCTGGTTATGTCAACAAGTTCTTTCTTGGCATTCATTGGTTTTGCTTCTTCGGCAATGTATTTGAGACCAACAAAGAGCATAGAGCCTAACGTTGTCAATAAGCTTGCGATTGTTGGCATAGTTAAGGAAATCCAGCACACAAAAGCGGAGAACGAGATTGGCAGGGAAATCATTCGTATTGACGTGATTCCAAGAATAGTCGATTTTAACGAAGACCTTTTAATCTTAAAGGGTCATAATAAAAATATTGCAGTTATCGGTATGGCAGGCAGTGGAAAAACCGAACTAACGTATTTCATAATCAGCCAGATGAAGCAGTATCATAAAATAATATTTCAATACAAAAATTCTGACAGATACCGAGAATTAGGCTACCCTGTATTGTTTTTGAAGCACTACAGCCCTGACGTATTCAGAGATAAGGAGGCATTTACTCAAGCTTGGATTACCGCTTTCGCAGTTGAGAACAGAGGTATAACCGCATCACGAATAGAGCCGATTATTAGGGAAATCGTAGAGAAGGTTAAAAATTGGCAAGAGATGATATGACCCGCAAGACCGCACTTCTCCACATAAACGATTTAATCACTTTAGGTTTTTTGGAAAACCGTGCTATACACAAAAGACCAAAACAGCTGGTTTTAAATACGTTTAATATAGCAGTAAAAATTCAACAAAGCAATACAGAATTTAAGCATCTGGAAAAACTTCCTGCTATACCCGATAGATACTTAAAGACTTTAACGGAATTAGCAACGTCAATGAGTCATGACCTCAACGAAGATTTATCAGTCGTATATGCAAAATTACTTGATATTGAACCATCAACACTAATCTCCATATTACACAGCATAGAAGAGAAAAAGAATACTCTTGAAGCCTCGAAAATTAGCCATCAAGATTATTCAGAACCTTAACCTCATAACTGCCTTCCCATTCGGCAATACTGCTTCAAAATCATATCCTTCTTGTATGTATTTTTCTACATCGCTTACGGGTATGACCTTCTGCTTCGCTCCGTTTTCCGTCATAGCTCCCGCTACCTTGTCCCTTAATAACTGCTGAAAGTCCTCGTTGCTTATATTCGCAAGGTCTATCTTATCTATCTCTTCCTGCTTGTATCCTACTGCCGATAAGAGCTGTTGCTGTAAGAATAATTTGGCGTTGTCTTCTGATACATCGGATACACGGGTTTCCAGATACTTAAGGCATTTCCTATAACTCTCCCTCATCTCCTCTATCATATCTGGCGGTAGCCTCTTGTTCGTTGAATATCTCGCTTCTATATCGCCTTTATGTCCCATTATGAACTGCCTCCAAGGATGCGATATTAGACCCTTTGATTCAGCTATATCTAAGGCAGTGCTGAAATATGCTCGCAATACGTAAGGTCTCATCTTTAGACCTGCTCCCTGTATTGCGTCCCGTATATCCCTCGTTATTAGGGTAGTGCGTAAAAAAGCGTTCTTTCTAACATAAGCCTTCTTGTTATCAAACTGCAATAGCGGGCTATCATAATCTAAATCTTCTCCTTGCCTTCTTCTTTCTTCCAAGTATTCCTTGATGTATGTTGCTCCTTCTTCACCTATAAATGAAAAATACTGATGTCTTGCCTTGCTTAACATACTCTTGACACTTACCCTTACGGGTATCTTGTCAAATTCTATGCTGTCTGTAAGTCTTAAGCCTTTGATGTCCTTTATTCGCAATCCATCTGCGCCTTCATAGTTCCCTAAACTTTCAGGTCGTAGACCTGCATAAGCCATTAGGGATATGGATACTCTGCCTCTCGATGTAGCCTTCCTTAATAACCTACTTAATTCGTCCTTATTCGGCACTCTTTCGTTTTCAATGGTTGGGCTTAAATGGTCATTGGCTATGTTTATGTTCAACTCTAAATTCTTGCCGTTAAACCTGCCGAAACTTCGTAAAACCTTCTTAAAGCGTATAATATACGAACCAGCCTTATCCTCCCTTTCCATCTTCCTAACAAAATCAGCGAATTTATCTCTAAAGTCAGGTTTATCCATATCCTTTAGAAGCTTATCGGGAGCGGTATTTTCCAATTCACAATAAAGCCCTAAAGTTCTTAACCACGTTGTAGCGGTTAGGTATGACCTTGCGTTAAGATTTTCATACCAGCGTCTTACCTTTTCGTTTTTCAACAGACCCAGATACTTCGGTTGCTTAGTCATAGTTAGATATTCCATTTAGTTATATAAAGGACTTGCTTACACCTATAATGGAGTCCGGTCGGGCCCACTCACATATTTAAAGAATAGACTTTATCATTTTTGATTAAGCTTAAAAGGATTTGAAGCAACTTCAAACATAATTTTCAATATCTCATTACCCTATGAGTTTATCTGTAAATCCAATGTAATGTAAGATAAAGTAATAAAGAATTTAAGTGACACATCCATCAACTCTCGCTTAGGTACTAAATTTGACAAATACAGATAGCCTGTCCATGAATAAATCATCGACACATTATTCCTTGCCGGTAACTATTCTTCTAATTTCAGGAATAAGTTTCTTTGGGGCTGAGATCTTGACCGGTTCCACAAGCGTTGAAGGAATCTTGCAATATCCCATATCTTTCATCATGGGTCTCGTTTTTTACGGTTTTCAAGTTACTATTATTGCGGATATAACCTCAAGATACAGTCTTAAACTTGGTACAATTTACATTTTAGGGCTTATTTATGGAATTCTTGAAGAAGGAATATCTATATTTACAATGGAATCCACCAGTACGCATACCTTGTGGTTAGCCGCTTATGGTCTAAACCTTACTTGGACGCTATATGTGATGTTGCTTCACGCTGTTATTACCGTCATTACAACTCTGTTCATCATGAATGTTATATGGCCAGAAAGATTACAAAATCCTGTTCTTACAAAAAGGAATTACATGATCATAATTCCAGTAACCATAATTATGTATTATCTGTTCATAGTTGGGTCAATTTCTGCCGGCAGAGTACCCGGAGTCCTTCCTCTCCTTTTTCTCATTCTTATAATTATTGTATTGATATTTGCAGCATTGAAAAATTCTGTACTTACAAGAATGAACAAAGTAGAAAGGGGGTACAATCAAATAGGGTATGGGGTCTTAATTCCATTCGCTGCAGGAATGATACTACCATTCATTATAGGGAACCGTATTCCAGTACTTTTAATTCCGGAGACTATGGCTTTACTTTTTCTTATGGTCTATCTGTTCCTATATTTCAATAAGTTTGATATGATAGTAAAAATCGAAAGAAAATCCATTTGGGTTTTTAGCACAGTCATTCTTAGTATAATGGTAATTGGGGGAAGTTTTAACAGAACTTTATTAAGTGACCTAGTAGCAATAATTGCTTCTGTAATTATTATTATGATTGGGCATATGAAAGTTTCACATTAGAATGTAATAATGTGCATTAAGAGAAAGCCTCATATATTCTCCCATGTTCAATGAATTGATTTCTTGATTTACAAAAAAACACGAATTTATTGGTTAAGTGAGATCCTTGGGGTTCTTGTGATTATTTTGCCCTGGATTTTCATAACAATTGCTATCTATCTGAACCCATGGTTTCGTCTTAATGTTAATGCCCTTAGCGATCTTGGAGGTAATACTTATGGAATACAAAGACACCCAAATCCAAATTACCCAAGCGTTTACAATTTGGGGTTAATCATATCAGGGTTTTTTATTGCGTTTTTTTCCATTTCCTCCATATGGAATTCCAAAAGCAGGTCTGAAATCATTGGACTATCGTTCTTCATTATGGTTGGACTCTTTCTTGCTTTGGTTGGGGTATATCATGAAGGTACAGCGCCCCACACATTTCTGGCTGAATGGTTTTTTCTCTTAGGAAAGATAACCTTTTTCATACTTGGTTTTTCTATGATGCTTCAGAGAGCATTTTCTTATGGCGGTGCATTGTTATTAACAGATGCTTTTTTTTGGTTACTCGAAACTAGAATAAACTTCGTTTCTGTCGCAGAATATGAGATTTATAATGTCCTGATCATGGATTTTCTAGTTTTCATTTACCTTCTAAGACTTAGAACAGAGTATTCTTTGGCAGATGAGATAGTAGAACCGTCTAATGATTATATTAGAAACTAACAGGGGATACTTTAGCTTTTTAAAATTTTTACATTATGTAGAATGCGGTACAGTTATCGTATAGATTCTATTACATTTCACCAATTTTAAGGTATCATATGGATAAATGTGAGATATGAATTAGAAATTTATAATTTGTCTATAGTCGGAAACAATCTTAAATTTCAATCTTGCCAGAGGTGAAACGGAAAAATATTATAAGATATTGAAGTATTCACAATCAATGGCAGACGAACCTGATGTTTCAAGACGTAATTTTTTGAAGACACTTGTTGGATTATCTGCGGTCGCTGCAGTTGGTGGCTTGGGTAAAGCTGTAGTTCAAAACGTGGTAACACCGTCGGTGGGCTTATCAAGCTTTCCGGAAACTGTTCTATATTGGGTACCACCAGGTTCAAACAGCGGAACTCCAGTTCCAGTAAAGGCTTCAGAATTTCCTGTTAACTCCCCAAACATATGGATTTATTATTATCCTCTAACGGATGATCCAAATTTCCTAATTAATCTTGGGAATTCATCAAATGTACCCCAGAAAATAAGTCCAGTTCCTGTGACTATTGATGCCACTGGAGTTGTGTTTCAATCTCCAGGTGGAACAGGTCCAAACGGATCAATTGTTTCATTTAGTGCAATATGTCAGCACCTTGGTTGTGTGCCCCCAATAATAAGGTATTATCCGCCAAATCAATTATCTATACTTTCTTCAATTTTACCGGGACCTGCATCCGATTATCCGAATGGGGTAATTCACTGCGACTGCCATGGAAGTACGTATGATCCTTCAAAGGGTGCAGGAATTATCACCCATCCAACTTATAAGCCTTTACCAAACGTCATACTAGCTTGGGATCCAAGCACAGATACTCTTGCGGCAAAAAACATGAAAGGACCAACTATATATGGAAAATCCAGTGATCTTTCTGGTGGTACTCCATTATCTAACTTACAAAAGACCCTTATGATTCAAATGAGTGTAGGATGAGGTGAAAAAAATTGGGATTTATTGACGACTTAAGGAGTACTTTTAGCATTAAGAATATACTAGGTGAGGATCCACTTCATATTGATGATTTGCCACTTTCAACAGTACCAGATTACATGAGAAAAAAAGGTGGCTTCTGGTATTGGACCGGGGCCATGATCAGCATGGCATTCATTTATCAGGTTGTAACGGGTCTAATACTTTTACTCTATTACAATCCAGCCAATGCATACGTATCAACAGAATATTTCAAAAATAGTGTTCCTTACGGCTCACTTATTCTGACAACTCACTTATACGGTGCATATGCTATGATTGTGTTGGTTTACATTCATATGTACAGAAATTATTTCAATGGTGCATACAAGAAGCCAAGAGAACTGCAGTGGGTAACAGGCGTTCTTCTTCTTGCGGTTACTATTGGAGTAGGTTACTTTGGGTATTCGATGTCAGGAGATGTATTATCTGTTGATGCAACAGATGTGGGAAGAGGAATTGCTCTTTCTTCACCGGTTATCGGTCCGTTTATTGAATCAATCTTTTTTGGAAATGGGACATCCACATCATTGTTCGTTAGAATGCTTGGATGGCATATCATCCTCTCAGCAGTTATAGGCGGTCTTTTTGGTTTTCACTTTTATCTTGCGGAAGCTAACGGTTTAATGCCATCTCAAAAGAGTGCAAATTATAAGGCTCCTGCTGTTGAAAAAGATCTTCCTGAACATAAGCCATGGTATCCATATAACCTTGTTTATATGATAGAATTGGGCGCTTTTGTCTTTGGGCTTATCATTTTAATTCCTTCAATTATTACCGAACTTCAACTTAACATTGTTAACGCAGTTCCGCCTTTGTTTGACCCATATCCTCAAGTTGCACCATCAAGCCCACTTGCGGCATACGTTCCACCGTATCCACCATGGTTCCTTCTATTTGTCTATAAAGCAGTCGATTTCAAAATGTTCAATGCAGCAGGAGCCTTATCTGCCTTGGCAGCATCAACAGTTTTCGGGGTAATACCTCTACTGTATTTCCTGGTAGTTCCTTTCATAGACAGGTCAAATGATCTACATCCTCTTGCTAGACCATTCTTTACAGGGTTTGGAATTTTGGGAGTGGTATATATGGCAATTCTTTCTCTCTGGGGCGCCCTATCTCCGGGAATTCCAATAGCTACAAATGATGTTCTCGCCGTTTTCATACCGCCATTTATCATAGTCATGGGTGGAATGTATATGCTGTCAAAGCTATACAAAAAAGGTTCTTTCAAACCATCACTTAACAGAATAATTGGTTCCTTCATTGTCTTCTTTATCTTTTTGGTTATAGCAATATTTGAATTCGCAACATCTTTGGGAAGTATGTTTTCGGGAATCACAGTCTATAACACAGCTTTTACATTAATAGCTGGTTCCGGAATGACATTTGCTGCACTTGGGACTATGCGGTCTTCAGAAATCTCTAATCTGGCATTATTGAAAGCAAAAACAATCAAAGGCTATGAAATGAGCAAGAAGACTGCGATGATAATTTCATCAATACTTGTTATAATTTCAATGGAGATTCTCTGGTTGATGTTACAGGCAAACCCTCTTAATCTGGTTCAGGAAGAAGGATTTGGTATTGGATTGGGTATCCTAATGATTCTTATTGGTATAGAAATAAGGTTGTACAGGATGGTCTACCTCCGTGAGTAACATAAGGGTAAAAGGATTCAACTCTATCACTTTCTGGCAGGAAGATTCGATCGGCCTCATAGTAATAAAGTCAGACAGAAACGGAAATATCCAGACGAACACCTTGAATGAATTGATGCAGTCGCTTGCAATTGCAGCCGCAGATGAGAAAGTGAAATACATCGGATTAACCGGTATAAACTCAGTCTTTGCTAAAGACATATATTTTAAGCCAGAAGAATCAATTAAAGAGGCACTCGAAACGATGCTTTCATATTCTCTCTTTTCATCGGGTGTTCAAAAGCCAATAATTTCATTAATAAATGGTGATGCCATAAATATTGGCTTTGAGATCGCCCTTTTAAGCGATATTATTATTTCTTCATCAAAGGCAAAGTGTGGTTTTGCAAAAGATTATACATGTCTAATGGGTGGGTCGATTGCCAGGAGAAGGTTTTTTGATCCAACACTCGCTAAACCGTCTGCGAGAATTAATTGCGATAAGGTAATCGAAGAAATTGATTTTCTGGGCAAAGCAAAGGAATTTATTTTAAACGATGTGAGAAATAATATATACATGGAAAGAAATGCTTTTAGATGGGACCTGAAAGAACGAATCTACGAGGAGCAGATTAATTTTCTTAAGATTCATTCAGAAGGAAGAAAGACAGGCGATCATGAGGCACACTAAATCTGAGGATCTAATACCAATAATGTATGTAATCGAAAAGATTAGAAAACTTGATTGCCTCAAGGAGAAATCTCCGGGTTCCTTCTATTATAGATCAAAAAACGTTATTCACTTCCATGTGGACAAAGAATCTTATTTTTGTGACATTGGCAATAGCAGATACGAGCTAAACGAAAAAACACTCCCGATTATAATAAAAATTGTCTCTGATGAAATTGAAGCGTTAGGGAATAAAGCAAGGAGTAATGGTGAATAGCTAATTTCAATGAATATTATCATAGAATTGATTTGTGCCTATGAACAAAATATTAAGGCAGATTACATTTCAATGATTATGAATAGTGGAGAAAATATAAGTGTTCTTATTACAGGAGGAACCAGAGGAATAGGTAAGGCTATCGGCCTTAAGATGGCGGAAAAAGGTTATGATATAATTGCAGTTTACAGAAATAATGATCTGGAAGCAAGTGACTTCTCTTCAAAAGTAAAGGAAAAAGGTAGAAATTGCAAACTTTACAAAGCTGATCTTTCTAATGAGGACGAACGGACAAAATTCATAGAAGATGTAAAAAGAAATAATTACCGTCTAAGGGCCTTAATTAACAATGCAGGT
>JAJZJZ010000065.1 GCA_021809755.1 Thermoplasmata archaeon | reverse complement strand
GGAATCCCAGTTTACATTCTGAAATCATGTATCTTATCTCTGCTCCCTCTCCGCCTTTTCTGTAGCTCGATGCAGGCATTCCAAGCTTAGAGGATGTTTTTTCATATAACCAGCTCTGTGAATTATACCCTGATTTGTAAATCGCAGACGGAATTGGGACTCCCTCCCTGAGGTTGAGTTTCAGAACCTGAATTCTGCATTCCTCCACATATTTCCTGAGAGTGATCCCCATGATCTTCTTGAAGGTTTTCTGCAGGTAAAATTTATTCAAGCCAAATTTTTTTTCAAGAGACGACAGCGTAAGTTTCTCTGTAGGATTCTGTTTTATATAATCACAAATTCTTTCTACCAGAGCTGTTTTCTCTTTCACTGTCGAATCAGCATCAATCACAATAAGCCATGATCATGCAGATAAAAAACTGTTTTGTCGAATTCTTGCAATGGAAAATGGAAGTAAACTACTCACAGGTTTTGCGATAAAGTACATATCAAAAACAATCCTGGAGAAACTAGGATTCCAGATTGGATAGAAATATTTGTTTATAGTCAACAAAAATATATAATAATTGAAATTTTAATATTTCTTTTATTAAAATTTTGTTGCTGGAGATTCTGAAAATTTACTTTGAAAATATAAAACAGTAGTTTAATTGACACTTTTTTGTAAAAAGAATGATTGGAGCGAAAAACGAATCTTAAAGAAATAAATTACCCTTCACGATGATTATATAGCTAGTTTTAGTGAGTTTCGTAAAGCAATAATATTAAAATATTCAATAATATAGAGAATAGAGGAATAGACGTACGAGAAAATGTTGCGTTACTTTCATGTTGAAAAAATTTATAAATGAAGATCAATAACTATTAATAAATAAATATAGGTAGAATCTTAATTGAATTTAAAAATTGATATTAAATTGCACAAATCATTATAAAAGCATTTCAAATGATATTATCAGCATAAATCAAGGTAGAATGATATATGGATAAGTTGCAAACAGATAAGAACACTGACACAGGTGAACAGGGACAAATTAATGACAGAGCAGAAAGTTTCTCACTTGCCACTTTTTTACATAATGCGATGAATGAGGGTAAGAATTTAGAAATATTTTCTAAACAACACCAACAGGATTTGCAATTGTTTAGACAAAAAATAGATGAAACAACCTTAAAAAGAGCACCTCTATACTTATCACTCTTTATATTAGCAATTTTTCTTTCATTTTACTTAATTTCAACATACGAAAATTTGTTTTTATTCTTTTCAGATAACATATTACATTTAGCCATATCGATACCTATTTTGTCAATTTTTTCTCTTATTTATATAATATATTATATAAACAAATCTGAAAATACGAGAAAATTTTTTAAAACAAAATTCCCTGAGTCTTTAGAATATTCTGGAAAAGATGGTCTATTGTTCAAAATAAAGGACACCTTCATACCAATTTTAGAAACCTTATTACCTGGAGCTTTAAAAAGCATTGAAACGTTAGGAGCTCGAACGAAAATATACCATATAATGGATAATTTGTGGAGTTCACTCGTATATTACAGCATCAATTCTCAAGCAATATGGGATAAGTTAAGTGCCTTTAATGAAATTGCTTTAGAAGAAACTTTAATTCTTCAGGAAATGATTGCTACTTTGGACAAAGCTGATTTGATAGACTCTAAACTAGCATTTCTTTCATACTATGATTACATGAAAAAACCTGAAATAAAAGGCACGATCGATAAACTTGCGCAAGATGAGAAATTTCAATTTTTGCTGTCTTCTGTCGCAGTAGATGGTTTAAAGATGGAATATACTTATGAGTGGTTATTTTCTAATAGATATGATATTTGCCAAAATATCTTATCTTCAATGTTTGAAAACGATATAGAATATTCCCTAGTAACATTAAAGCAAACATACTCAACCAAGATTAATGAAATGAAAAATAAAGTTGAGGACTACGTTGATAACATAAGAATATTTGGAATCAAAGATTTTTCACCCGAGATATTTGATAAACAAATGGTGTGGACTCAAATTTCAGATTTATTAAATGGAAGTGCATTGATTGATTGTGTCAGCAAAAATACCTTAATACAATTAGAGAAAGTGGATCGTTCAGTCTTTCAGATGATATACAATTACAATGAACCTACCAATATTAGGAGATCTTTAATAAATGAAATTGGAGATGATGGAGTTAGGGGATTTTCTAAATTCTTGATAGACCAAGAACTAGTCAGTACCAATTCTACACTTGACTATGTACTTCTATCCAAAATAATAATTGCTTATGGAGATTATAAATTAGACCCTATTAAAGAATATGTCGACATAATATATAGCCTCATAGATTTTTTAGTAAAAGCAAAAGAATTGCTTGAAAGATTAGGGTTTAAAATAGAAACAGATCCATCAAGTTCAGAAAATGTAAATTATTTGGTGTTAAGGAAGAGAACATTTGATAAAGAAGATTTGAAGACCTATCTAGAAAAATTCAAAGAATTATCTAACTGGGAAAAAGAAATCTTAAAAAGAGATGTTGCAAGAAAATACGATAAGAATAAACAAGGTGATTTTGTTGATAAATATTTTACATTATTGTTTATTCTATTTTACAATGGTTATTTTGACGTTAATCCAAAGGTTTCAACCAGAAAGTTTAACAGTTTTTTTTCAGCTGATAAATCATTGATGCAAAAGTTGTTAAGTTTCATTGCCTATGCTGAATCTAGAAGCATGTATGAATGCCCAGAAATCATAATAGACATTTTAGTAGGAAACAATGAGGAAGTAACAAGTAATTACTTAGTTGATTTTGAGAATAAATTCAAAAATGGACATCTCCCCTCATTCGAATCTATTGTAAACGAAAGAAATAAAGCTTCTGAAAGGGTAGTTGAAAGTTATAAGTTTACCAGTGATTTAGATGATTATTTTTCAGTGGATGCTTTGAGGATAATGAACATTCTATTAGACACACAAATTAATGCATCCTTCTTTAAATCATTAATCGCTGGTGGAGTTGTAAAGGCATATGTTTTCACCAAGAAGGGATCTGATTCACTGTTTAAAGAGTTGGAGGAAAACGATTACCACTTTTATAAATTTCTAAAATACCTTCATTCTATTGAAGATAAGGATGAATTTCTTATCAAGGTACGACCTGAAGCTTTTGTAAGGATTGAATATTTAGGAAATTCTACCAGAATTGGACTCATTCCAGAAAATTTGAGTTTTTTTAATTTTACTGACTTGATGAATAGTTATCTTATAAAATTCTTTAAATCAATTCCAAATATTGAATTAAAATACACTAAATCATACCTTCCCTGGGATATAACACCGGTAGACACCACTTCAGTTTTGACCGAAAGTGCAGACGGGATTCTATCAAATGATTACACAGATAACGTGACAAAATTACTTAGAAAAGAGAATATAAATAAAAAACTTGTATGGCTACTTTCTTCCCGTACAACTACCTCTCAATTAGAGAATGTTTCTATTAGAGATGTTATAATATCTACTCTAAAAGACGGATCTTTAGATTTCTTTGATTTTTTACCAGAAGAGCTGAAAAAATCTATGTTGGGAATAAAACCGCGAATCAACGAAGCGGAATACAAATCGCTTATAAATAAAAAAATTAATGAAATAACGAACATGAAAAACATAATTAAAAACTGCATAGAAATTGATAAACTTGGTGAAAAAAATTTATACAAAAAGTGGACATGGAATGGATTCAACTTCGTAGATGATGAAACGTTAAAAAATAAGCTAATAAAAGAGGTCTATAAAGTGTCACATGGAATATGTCAAATAGTGAATAAATACTAGTGAAACAAACCAATTCAATTTAGAAATTATAGCAGAAAGAATGGATTATAGTTAAATACATAACTTTTTTTTACACTTTAAAGTATTACACTATTTATGGCAAAGAGTGAGATCAAACCGATCAGGAAAGATATTCCACTCTCTGAGATAGAGCGCAGAATAAAGGCCCTTGAGAAGAGCGGGAGAGTCCTCAAGAGGCTATTCTTCATACGGTACAGGTACCAGGGAGACTCGGTAGAAGAAGCTGCACAAAAGGTCAGCGTCACCAAGAAACTGGGATACATATGGCAGGGCAGGTGGAACACCCATGGTTTCCCAGGCCTGATCCCCAGGTTTGGAGGAGGCGGGCCTCCTCTTCTTGATGAAGAACAGAGGAATGACCTGATAGCATCACTGAAGGCCAGAAATGACTGGACCACAAAGGAGATCCGGGATCTTATAAAGGAAAGGTGCGGAATTGAATACACCATGAAGCACGTGAGGGAACTGCTTCATGGCATGGGCATGAAACTTGGAAAACCATATCCTCATGATTTCAGGAGACCCGGGGATGCTGAGGAACGGTTAAAAAAAACTGATCGTGAGGAATGATGATATCATTGAGTTCATGGATCAGTCTTCGCCTCAGACCACTTCCAATACAGTGAAATTGTGGTCCTTCAACAAGCCAGAGATGATCAAGAATACAAATAAACTAAGGGCAAACACATTCGGATTTTATTGTCTCAATGGCCCATCAGCAGTGGATTTCCAGGAACGTTCAAGGAAGGAGAACGTGATCTCCTTCCTCCAGCTGGTGAGGAAGAGGAATCCAGTTGGTAGGATTGTGATGATACTGGACAATTTCAAGCCACACCAATCTCCTGAAACACTGGAATATGCAGAAAACAACAATATTTTGCTCATCCATCTGCCTCCATATTCCTACGATTTGAATCCCATAGAGTTTATTTGGAAGTCTGTAAAGAGAGATATCTCCACTAAGTTTCTTGGTTCTGAAGAACATCTGAAATATATTGTAAGCAACCGTTTCTACTGGTATTCCCAGAAAAAACCCTATGCAAGGTCATGGATGAAAAAAGTTCCCAATGAGGAATTTATACTCACAAAATTGTTGGAAAACTTATTTTTATTTTAAAAAATTTTACAAAAATTGAGAAATCATACAAAAGCAAAAATTATAAACAAATCCGTTTTATAGTGATAAATGATTCTGCTGAAACGTTCGAAATCAATAATGTTTTTTTATGACGTGGGGTTGAAAATAAGTGTCAATTAAACCAAACAAAGTTATTTTTACTGATACAGAAAAACCAAAAACTGGCAAAAATAAGAATAAAAAGCTTAAAATTAACTTAGAAGGGATTCAGATATGTATTCAAAATGCAGAAAGACTTCGTCTTGATTCTCAAAATGTTAGTCCTCCAACTGAAATGGCTTTATTAGAATTGGGACTTGAAGAAATTTCAAAAGCTTGGATTTTGCTTATGCGTTTTGAAACTCAATCTTTCCTTACAAATAGTGTTCTGTTAAGTAGATTTCTTGATATAGCGCATATCGATGAGACAAAATTCAAAGAGATCGTAGAAGAAAATAGAACCGAAATAGAAAAATATATTTTATCCTCATCCTTAGAATCATTTATAACACCATTTGACAGCCATTCTTTCACTGATCATAAAGCTAAAATAAATTATCTTTCGAATCTGGTTGGGTATATAAAAAAAATAAGCTTGTCTACAGTACAACAAAGTCAAAACAGAGAAGAATTTGCAAAAGATATCTTGGGGAAATTTATTGGTGAAATAGATATTGAATCTATGGATGAAACTATTTCAGAGGCGCTGAATATAAACGAGGATCAATTGGGAGAACTTATTTCAATAAAGGAAAAGGGGATTTACGTTGATATTGAAGGTGGATATTTAATAAGTCCTAGTTCCAGAAATTACTTTCCTAAAGTTTTAATCAATTTGCTTGTTCTCCTTATTGCCACTTGCAAAAACGAACTAATCACTTTATCCAAAGCTTTAGAGACATACTAAAAACGGAGAATCGGTTATGAAAAATGGCGAATTTGGAATTGAATTCGAAAGAATCGTTGAGCTAATCAATAAATATAATAGATTAAAGCAGTCCGGTGAATTACGGAAATACAATGAGGAATTGACAAAAAAGGATTTCATATTACCTTTGTTTGAAGCTTTAGGTTGGAATGTTTACAATCGTTCGAAGAAAAATAATTCAGTTAGTGCTGAGGAAAAAATTTCAAAGGGAAGGGTTGACTATGGGTTCAGAATAAATGACATTCCAAAGTTTTTCCTTGAAGCAAAATCATTGAAAGAGGAGAATATTCACATAAATGGGAAACATCTTTCTCAAGCAATAGATTATGCATGGTTCAAATCATGTTCATGGGCCATCTTGACAAATTTTGAGACTATTGCTATAATTAATGCAGATGTCAGGGAAAGTAATTTTGCTAATAATATATTCTTTGTTCTTCATCCTGACGATTTTCTAACCGATGAACGCCTCACCTATCTTACCATGAACTCTTTTTCCAATGGAGATCTTGATAAACTAGGCTCAAAATATGGAAAAAAACAATTCAAGAAACCGATTGACAAACAATTACTTGAAGATATGATTCACTTTCGTGAAATATTATCAAAGAGTATTGCTTCGAATAATGGTGAGAAACACCTCTCACAGGATGATCTTGACGAGTCGGTTCAAAGGATTCTTGATCGTCTAATCTTCATAAGGAATTCTGAGGATCGTGAACTGGAAGAAAATCAATTACAGTCTAAATCAAGAATTTGGACACTCAAAGGAAAAGGAAACCTGATAAGGGAGATTTCAAGAATCTACAAAGAATATGATAATAATTATAATAGCAAGTTGTTTGCAAACCATTTATGTGATGATCTTGATATTGACGATACAACACTTCTTGAGGTACTTGAGGGCCTCAATCACGCAAAAGATAATTCTTATAGATATGATTTTTCTCTCATAGAATCAGATGTTCTTGGTGGGATATACGAGCAATATCTTGGGAATATTCTGAAGAAAACGCCAAAAAGAGCTAGACTAGAGGAGTCAAAAACACACAGGAAAGAACAGGGGATTTATTATACACCTTCTTATATTGTAGATTACATTGTAAAAAACACCGTGGGGGAATATATCAGAACACACACGCCTGAGGAAATTCGCAATGTAAAGATTCTTGATCCGTCTTGTGGTTCTGGGAGTTTTCTCATAAAGGCATACAAAGAACTCGAGAATTACTGGAACAATTATTACAAAACGAATAAACAAATTCCAAAGGCGATAAGGAATATTTCACAATCGAAATTTGAAACTGTTAGCGACAGCGACTCATCAGAATTTTATTCGGTAAAGAGTGAAATTCTGATGAACAACATATTCGGGATTGACCTTGATCCTAAAGCCGTAGAAATAGCTCAGTTGAATTTGCTATTGCAGGTATCTGAAAGGAAACAAAGATTACCGTTATTACAAAACAACATCAAAATTGGTAACAGTTTAATTGATGACCTTAATACCAGCGATAGAGCGTTCAAGTGGGAAGACGAATTTCCAAATATAATGAAAAATGGGGGATTTGATGTCATTATAGGAAATCCTCCTTACGTTAGGATACAAAACTTGAATAAAAATGAAGTTGAATTTTTCAATAGAAATTATTACTCTCCTGAAAAGAATTACGATATATACATTTTATTTATCGAGAGAGGATTTGAGAAACTTAGAGAAAATGGAAGACTTGGATTGATCTTACCACACAAATTTATTGAAGGTGAAAATGGAAAAAAAATAAGGAATTTAATATCTAAATATAAAGCAATTGAGCGAATAATTCATTTCGGTTCAAACCAGGTTTTTGAAGGCGCAACTACTTATACATGTCTATTGTTTCTAAGAAAAAAATCGAATGAAACGTTTCTTTATAAAGAATTCAAATTGGGAGAAAATTTCAGAACGCTTGAAAGCACAACTTTTGAGGAAAAGAGGATGGAATTGCTGAATACTGACCCATGGAATTTTAGTACGAAACAAATTTCAAAAATCTTAACAAAGATGGTCCTAACTGGAATTAGATTTGATGAACTTGCAAACAAAATATTCAAGGGATCGTCCACAGGAAATGACGAAATCTTTCTCATGAAACTTGTGAAAAAAGGGGAGACAACATCGATCGTTTATTCAACATTCCTAAATCGAGAAGTTGAGATTGAAAATAAAATGTTAAAACCATTTGTTTATGGCGAAGACATAAAACGATACCAAGAACCTATCAGCAATAAGATGCTACTTTTTCCATATCAATTCAAACAGGATAAAATGTCTCTTATTCCTTTGAAGCAGATTATGGTAAAATTTCCAAAAGGGTTTTATTATCTCAATGAGACGAAGAACGAATTGTTAAAACGCAAAGTCAAAATGACAAATGATGAATACTACAAATATTCAGCTGCACGAAGTCTTTCTGAATATGAAAAGCAGAAAATTATGATACCAGACATGTTGGTCAGGAATAGAATAGGGTATGATCAAAAAGGTGTTTTTTATCATGGGCCAGCTGTTCATAGCGTTTTATTTAAAGAGTCAGAAAATTTCATTGACCCATTATATTATCTTGCAATTCTAAATTCTAAGATTTTCTGGTTTTTTATAACACAAACAAGCACTACTCTCAGAGGGAATACCTATAGATTAACTCCAGAATTTTTGAACCCTTTTCCATTCCCATCGATTGATATTACAAATTCCAATAATTTGGACAAATATCAAAATATAATCTTGCTCGCAAAAAATATTGTTGCTTTAAACACGGAATTACTTGAACTTCGCAATAAAGAAACAGACCAATTTCATAATATAAAACTCCAAATTACAAAGATCGAGAATGATATAGACAGAAGTGTGTATTCTCTTTATGGCCTTTCTGAAACAGAAATAGAGCTAATTGAGGGTTCAATATGAAATTCAATAATTTTTGTTGATAGACAAAATGAAAACGAGAATCTATTCTCGTATAATAAAATCCGTACAAAATTCAGCATTCTTATAAAACCAGGTTGTTTAATGTGTATATAGATTTATATTAGTGATAAAACAATTTCTTTGAATTAAAATCCACCATTTTTGAGAAGTAGATTAGTTGTTTAATAAGATTGGAAAGTGGATTTTAGAAATTTATGCAGAAACCCTAGAGTTGAAACAAAGTTGAGATCGAATTATATATTTTCTAAACCCTAAAACAAATGATTAAAGTTTTATTGGAGATAATATTTAGAACGATGAAATACCATTTTGGACTAATACGTCTTCTATGTAGCCACAGTAAGACTGATGGGACCGCTGAGATTTGAACTCAAGTCACCAACACCCCAAGCTGGTAGGATACCAATCTACCCCACGGTCCCAAATAGAATAAAAAATTTAGTGTTTAGGAGAATGGCATTATCTCATCTATA
>JAJZJZ010000064.1 GCA_021809755.1 Thermoplasmata archaeon | reverse complement strand
CCCTTCTTTATATCCTGTGATGCCTGTCCAACGGGCTCACTGTACTCGATTATTTTATCTCCTTTTTTTATATCTCTCAACGCAATTTTATGCCCAAGAGAAATATCTTCAGTAGCTTTGAGAGTAACCTTTTGGTTGTTGTCCAGATAAACTCCCTCTACCGTCTCATCTTTTTTTATGTCATACGTTGCAACACCAACATAATCTTCCTTGGCGTGTATAAGAAATTTGCTTGCCATATTACTAAATTTTATACAAGTATTTTAACTTTGCCAAAAAAAACTTACGAAAATAATATTGCAAAAAATTTTGTACACGATATGTTTTTATACATTTGTGTTGCTAATTACACACTCTCCGTATGTTCAACTCGATCAGACCTGTATTATAGAGTAAAGCACTGACGTTACCAAGGGCCTCCTCCTATAACAGTACTTCAGGTTTTCCCATACACTGTTCTCCAACTGCGTTCATGATGCAGTTTTATGTGTTTGAAAAGAAATGATGGTGGTTTTGAATCCATCGTTTAGAACCTTCTTTCTGTATGATTGAACTTCTCCAGTTTCTTGACAGGTTGTGCTGACTGCAATACATGTACCATCTTTCTTATCGTCAGAATCGTCTCTTGTTAGCATTGTGTCCGAATGCGTATAAGACGCCTCGATTCTAAGACAAGAAGACCTCCCCTGTCATCTCTCTAATTGACAATGCACCTATATCGACCCAGACTTTTATAGTCTTGTCAGGAGAGTTATCTCAGACATCTGCATGTATTCCGGTCTTCCAGTGAGAACAGGCTGGAATCTAGAGGATTCGAGTTCTTTAAATATTATCTCAAGTGTGTTGTATTCTTTGCTGCAAAGTTCTGGATAGCTGTGAAAAATATGTCTCATTCTGAACATATATTTCTCGATATCGTAGGGTGTCTCAAGACTCATTTGTGAACTCCTTCTCATGTTCAGCGTTATTTTATAAGTAGGAAGACTCATCGTGCATGTCAATATTTTTTGTTTCCTTCAGCAAAAGAACTGCTATCAGTGATATCGCCGTTGCTGGAACAACCCATAAAGCTAATGCATATCCTGTATGGAATTGGCCAAGTATTGCTGTGGCTATAAAAGGTGTCAACCCTCCGAAGAGTCCGACTCCAAAATTATATATAAATGATGTTGACGTTAGCCTGACTCTCCCTGGAAATAATTCAGGAATCGTTGTGTTTACTGCTGCTTGGTTAAATGCAGTAATTGCGAAGGCTATCACGAATGCCAAAACTATGATAAAGAAGTTTGTAAGGCTTAGCATATACAAGAATATTCCAATGAAAACAAGAATTCCTACTCTCATAATGATCATGTTGGGTTTTCTTCCAATTTTATCTGAAAGTATAGCGGTTGGCATAACCATGATTAAAAACATGATTGATCCGTATGCAACAGCGGTTGAAGCAGCATGCAATGAATAATGCAAAAAGACTTCCAGATAGGTCACACCAAACGTTCCGAAGAAATAAGACCCAACAGTTCCCCCGAGAATCAATAAAATTCCAAGAATGATTTTGTATGGAAATTCGGAAACAGCTTCCGCTATGGCAATTTTCTTCTTTTCGGCGATTGATTTAATAGCTTCCTTAAAGTCTGGGGATTCCGTTAAAGAAATCCTTATATAAACACCAACAACAGCGATTATAGCTCCTATGATGAATAGAATCCTCCAACCATAAGCAACGAACTGAGAGTGGGTAAAAATTGATGTAAACACTGCTAACAATCCAGCAGGAAGAAGTGAACTTTGGGACAACTGAGTGATCCCAACGAAAAATCCTCGTCTGTTATTGGGTGCCAACTCTGATGTCAAGGTAACTCCGCCACCGTACTCTCCGCCCAATGCAAAGCCTTGGAGTACTCTTAAAACTACCATGATTACGGCGGCCGTAATTCCTACTTCACCATAAGTGGGCGCAATACCCATTCCAATGGATACCACTCCCATTAGAATAATTGTAATGAACAGAACATTCTTGCGTCCGATCTTTTTGTCTCCCAATTGCCCAAAAAATATGGCACCTAAAGGTCTGAAGGCGAACCCCACGGCGAATGCTGCATATACATACAGAATAGAAGTTATATAATTACTCGATGGGAAGAATAAGGGACCAAAAACTGGTGCAAGAAACCCAAATAACAAAAAATCGTAAAACTCCAATGTTGTCCCAATAAAAGAAGAAATTGATGCCTTATACGCCTCAAGTAGACCTTTATTTATGGTTTTGTGCATAGATATGAAATAATAAAGTCATCGTATTATATGAATATATCGCATAAAAAATTTTTAGTAGAATATTCTAAATAAGTAGAACTCTGTCGTTACAGAGCCCCCTCGTGTAGGGTAAAAGGCTGGATTACGCCAGCCCCTTCCACCTCAAACAGTGCTTGCGGTTCTCCCGCACACTGCTCTACGACTGCGTTCATGACATAGTATTATGGCGTTTCCCTAGAAAAAAACAGATGGCTTGGTGTCCATGATCGAGAGAGTGTCCGGAATATCCTGTTTTTCCATGTTCGTGGCATGTTGTGCTGTCTGCAATACATGTACATAAGGCGATCCTGTGCGTATTCCCATATTTCAATGAAGACTTCGGATGCAAGGCTGTGTGAAAAGTAATTCCCCCCATTCTCTCAATACGGGAATGAGGATCTCCTTCGCCTCTTCGGGTGTTGTCAGTGCCAGTGCATTGTTTCCTGTCAGGGCAAGTATCCTCTCCCTTATCATCATCTCCGATTTAGGAGAGGGAAACCATCTTGTTACCCCCTTCTTCCTTCGTTGGGAATACTGTCTCACAAACCTGAAGCCAAGAAAGTCGAAACCCTCTCCTGCCCTTACGATACGGGTCTTTTCAGAGTTCATTGACAGATTTAACAGTGTTATAGCCCATGCCCACTCTCTTCAAGACTCCATTTGCGGACGGTGCGAGGTCCCCGATTTAGCCTCCATGGCTTTCATGGCATGTCGTTCCCTGTAACGCCGGGGAAGTGGTGAAGTTCATCGATGGACCTCTCTTCTTCACCATGGCAGCCTTCGCATAGTAGCGACAAGCTCGACCTTCCCAGTTGAACCTTACGGTGCTACAATGAATTCGTTCGCACTGTGACCTGTGATTTTGCAGATAGGATAACTTCATACCTCTCATCACTGAGACGCATGTATCCCCTGCTGATGGGGTAAACAGGTAATTCCCCATACCAAACTTACATTGGTTAGTCATATATTCTCCTCGGCGTGCCAGGCTTTCTTTCCCTGTCCTTCCGTATTATTGGAACACGTGGATTTGGTCTTATGAGTTTCCCTGCGTTATCCATCTCCTCTTTTGTGATGGATGAGAATTCCTTCAGGAAATCAATCTTTGAAAGAACCTTCTCTATGTAATGCTTATTCTCAATGTTAGAAAGAACTGCAGTAAGGGCACCATACATTGCCATCTCCCTTGTCGTCTGTGATCTTCCTGTTTTCCGGCGGATGTGCATTCTTGACCATCTGTGTCCAATCTCCTCTATTCCATTGTGCCTCACAATGTTTACTGTTTTTCCATCCTTTCCAGTTACGGGTGACAGGAGTTCTGATCTGTGATCCTCTATGCGTTTCCTGAATACTCCTGATATTCTCTTGAGTTCACCGGCTGCGAATTCACCCTCTTCTATTATACCAGACAGTGTTTTGTTCAGTTTTATCCCAATGTCCTGAGCCTCCCCTTTCTCTTTTGAATTCAGTTCCCTTGAGACCCTGAGTGCTTTCCTTATGTTCTCGAACCATTCCTACACCCTTACCATGCTGCCATAGTTATAGAGAAAATGAATGTCCAGAAAGTTAGGTAGAGTAGATAACCTACAGACCATTTAAAGTACCTTTTATTCCAGATGAATAGATTTGCTTTTTTGTTGTGTTCATCTGCAAATGCAGTTATTTCCTCTGTGAAAGCATTGGTGCTACTGAGGCTAGAACCCTTTAATTCTTTCTCGAAGCACTATTTGGCAAATTCTTTATCCACTCCTACCCACCCACCTTCGCTCTTTAAATCTTTTTCAGTTATAGCTAAAGACTTTGGCTTGATCAAAGCTATACCTAATGAAACAATCGCAGCTGCTATTATAAAAAATGTCATTGAAAGTTCTAAACCGTAAGGAATTGTTAATAATGCAACTAAATATGGTGCAATACCTCCAGTAACACCGGCCACAGCATATCCAGTTCCAGACCCAAATGCTCTTGCCTCTTCTGGAAATCTCTTCCCAAGATATACCGGAACTATACCAAAAATACTATTTGCAAATAATCCTATTAATACTGCACCCAAAATCATTACAGAAAATAGGGAATAAATTAAATAAATAAACGTAGAAGGAATTACTAGAATCATGTAAATAGCAGGTAGAATCCTGTCATTCGTATATTTAAGGGCATAACCGTTAATTGGCTTCCCAAATATTGACGCTAATGAGTAAGCGAATATCAAAATAAATATGTAGCCAGGTGAGAAATGCCTAACAGTTTCTAGAAAAGTTGGATATAAACTCCATGCTGCGTAACCAAGAAAATTTATTGCTCCTAAAAACGCCCATCCTTGCAAAGCACCGCCGTTCACATACTTATTATATTTTATTTTTACTGTTTTCTTCGCTTTTCGTAATTCTTCGGTGAAAGTTTCCTTAACCCTATAATTTGTAAAGATCGCTACGATAAGAGCAGGCACAATAGCTAAGGCAAACATAGGTCTCCATCCAAGAATTGGGAATAAAAACAAATATGCAAGAGCAGATAAGGAGTAACCCATTTCCCACCCGGCCATCATTATACCTGAGGCTAGTCCTTTCCCCTCCGATGGCACAGATTCCATTAGTAGGGGGGCAGCTGCACTCCATTGACCACCAAACCCAATGCCAAATATTACTCTAAAAATAAAAAATGATTCATAATTCCAAGCTAAACCGCTCAACCCAGCAAATGCCGCAAACCAGAGTACACCAAACATAAATGGAAATTTTCTCCCCGTTTTATCAGCCCATCTACCAAAAACTATATTTCCGATCACCTTTGCAAATAAAGTCCCAGTAAGCACTAGAGCCATGTCTACTAGTGACACATGGAAAGCCTTTCCTATTGTGGTAAGCAGAAATAGTAAGATTGTAAAATCAAACGCATCCAATAGCCAACCAGATGTGCTGGAAAATAATACTGACTTATGTGGAGAAAGGGATTTCCACGCACTTTTCTTAGTAAAATAACTATCCATAAATTTCATCTCCAGTATTTATTTTTATTGTCATATCTTCCTTGATTCCCAAGAGATTTTTTCCCTTGTACTCTTTTATCAAAAATACAACAATTAAGGTAGGTAGAGCAGTTGCAACAATCATTATTGTTATGGCCGATCCAAAGCCAACCGTTGGTTTCAAGTAAGCAATTAAAAATGGCGCTAAACCTGAAAATGAGGTTGCTAGCCACCCTAATCCTTCACCTGCTCCCCTATTTTGAGTAACAAATCGTTCACCAATAAATGCTGGAACCATTCCCCAGCATCCGTTTGGTAAGAATCCCATAAGGAAAATTATGGGAAAAAGTACCGCAGTTGCCGGTAAGGATGTCCAAAAAGGTGCCAGAATTATAGCTGCAATCATAGCAATTATAAACATTCTTACTCTCCCTGTTCTTTCAGATAATTGTCCAAGCAAAGGTTTTCCTAGGACGGAACCAAGTGTCCAGAATCCGATAAAGATGTAAATGCTCGAGGCGGGAACATGTTTCACGGTCTCTAAAAAATCCGGATACACAGTCCATAATGCCCATGCGTTCATATTAAGTGCAATCATGAAAATGAATATCAGAGTAGAAGTCTTTCTATTGTAATTATTGAATAGGGTTTTTATGTTTTCCTTTATTGATACACGCGTTGACGAAACATCTTTTACCCATATTTCGCTTTCTTTTCCCTTTATCATAAGCAATAATCCAATAATTCCAGGAATTAATCCTGAGAACCATGCATATCTCCATCCATCCGGAAAAACCAAAAAAAACCCTGCTATGAATGCCGTGCCAACATAAGCAAAGTCAAATCCAAACATCATAATGCCTGAGCCTAAGCCTCTGAATTTAGTTGGGAATTTTTCAATAGCATAAGTCGCTGCTACACTCCAAGTTGCTCCAAAACCGATACCGTATAATATCCTTAATATCCAAAATGAATAGATATTGAAAGAAAGACCCGTGGCAAAAGTAAAAATCGATATCCATACGATCGAAAAAACCATCAATTTTTTTCGTCCAATCTTATCTGAGATGGCGCCAAATACAAACGTACCTATAGCCTTCGAAATAAGCATAGACCACAAGATAATTGTGGTTACAAACAAATTAGTGTGAAACATAACAATGGTAATTGCAAGAAGAATACTGTACATGGTGTTATCATAACTATCCAAGAACCATGAATAAGAAGCATTTCCTACTGAATACCAACTACTTTTTGGTATTTTTGATATTTTATCTATGACCTCAAGATCATCCATTACAGTTAATAACACAATCCGATATATAAGAATTATTGTTTAACAATATTGTATGATATATCCTGATTTCCCGCCTTTATCACCTTTACATTTAAGCTAAACCCATTGTTTTCATCGTTTCTGATATAGAAATATTTATAATTAATGGTGGTACACACCACCATTACAACAAAGGTTCATAGGAACAACAAGTCGGTCAAGGGTATTGTTTAAATCTATGAGAGACCGCCACACCTTGACTCGGAGATCAAAAACGCCAAATATCATTACAAATACGCAGGGAAGGAATCTGACGGAGAGGTCAAGAAGGTGAGATCAGTGCTGCCAAGGAGATCACTGATCCATGGTCCGTTCATTTCCATCCTGGACATTGTAAACCAGATGGTCTCCCGGATATGCATAAATCTTATCTCACGGAGGAGGAAAGCCAGAAGAACCTAGCACTGGCAATATCAAAGTTTGTTAGGTCGTTGTCAATGTCATCTATGTTGTCAACGCCATGTTGATTTTCTTGAAAAAAAGTGAAAATAAAATTCCCCAAAACTCCAATTGAAATTTCCCCATTTCTTTAAAGGGATCGGGGAAAGAGGATGTTGCGTGATGAGAGGTGGCATATGATAAGAAATATGGTGGAAAATGGAATGAAAATATCGGAAATAGCAAAGGAGTTAAACGTGGATAGGAAGACAGAAAAAAATATGCTATACATACCGTAATAAGTATTGCCGTATAGTTTAAATATTCTCAAGCATTATTTGGCTATGAAAAAGCTTGAAATAAACAACGCAAAGGAACGGTCTGTGGAAATACGGAATGAGATATCTCGTTCAGAGGAATCGAGGTACGATCACCGGTTGCATGGAGTCCTCCTTGTAAGTGAAGGTATGAGTTGCTATGAAGCAGGAAGAATCCTTGGTGAAGATTCCAGAACCATGGAGAGATGGGTAATGAGATTCAATGAGAAAGGTTTCAATGCCCTCAGGGAAGGAAAGAAATCCGGAAGACCATCGAAACTCACTACTCAACAATTGGCTGAGATTAACACTGATCTGAGAAGGAATCCAGGAGAATTCGGTTATGAACAGAACCTGTGGGATGGAAAGCTTCTCTTGCATCACATACAGGAGAAGTTCCACACGGAAATTAGTGTGAGGACATGCCAGCTGATCTTTCACAGACTGGAGTTCAGGAGGAAAAACCCCATACCTGTGATCTCCAAATGCGATCCTGAAAATCAGGATACTTTTAAAAAAACTCTCTGAAGACCTGAAAAGGGGAGATATGGACATATGGTCACTGGATGGATGTCATTTCTATCAGCATGGAACCATACTGGCCATGTGGGTTGCACCGGAAGATGCACATCCAGCTGTAATGCAGTATGCCACCGGAAAAGGTGTCAGCGTATTCGGTGCAGTGAATATCAGAACTGGAGAATTCGTTGGGATGGTATCAAATGTATTCAATGCCATAACTTTCAAAAGATTCCTTACAGTCCTGAAAAAGAGAGGAAATGGAAAGCGGATGCAGATCATCCTGGACAATGCCATGTACCATCATGCAAAATTGCTAAATCAATGGCTTGAGGATCAGAAACAGTTCATGTTTCTTGACTTTCTCCCGCCATATTCCCCAAAACTGAATCCCATAGAACGTGTATGGAAGCTCCTGAAAAAATTAAAGAGGATTTCTATGAACCCAAGTTTCGTGCAAATATCAAAATCCGTTAAACTCTCGGAAATTCGTAATGTGGCTGATTTTAAATCATGTGAACGGTCATCACAAATCAGTTTTCATGGGTTTTTAGAAATTGTCTAAGATTGCATAACCAGTATTTTCCTGATCTGAAGAGAATGGAAACTTCAAGACACTGTGTTACTTGGAGTGAAGGATACATGAGGCAATGCTTACTGCGCTATGTATGATCCGGTTTCAGAAGCAAAATTTTGATGTAATACATTAAGTCACCAAATAATCCGGTTTCTTCTTCTCGATTAGTACATTTATTACGTTGTCAACACATGTTTCGTCTATTTTATTAAACGATTCTTTTGTGAAAGCCGCTATATGAGGTGTTTCGAAAAATCTCGCGTCTTTATGAATTTCATCTGACAATGGAGGCTCATTGTCAAATACATCAAGTGCTACCATTTTTATTTTTCCACCTTCAACGCTCTTAAATAGGTCTTCTTTAACAATTGTTTCAGATCTAGAAGTATTGACTAAATAGCTCCCTACTTTCATGGTTCGTAAGAGGTTATAATCCACAATTCTAAATGTCTCCTTTGTCAGTGGTAAATGCACTGACACAACATCTGCCGTTTTAAATAACGTATGTATATCAACATTTTGAAATTCATTGCAATTAACGTATGGATCATAATATATTACTTGACTTCCAAATGATCTTATAAGCTTTGCAACTTTTATTCCTATGTTTCCCAATCCCAAAATTCCAACAGTCAGATCTCTAAGATTTCTTCCTATGAAAGCTTCACGCTCCCATGATCCTGAAATTAACGAGGAATGTGCTCCTTGCATGTTCTTTGTGGCCATTAAAATTAACCCAACTGTAAATTCCGCAACTGCATAATGTTCATCTATAACTGGTGTATTTGAAACGAAGATGCCTCTTCTCCTGCAGGCATTAAGATCGATTTTATCGTATCCAATTCCTCTTCTAGCTATAATTTTTAATTTTTTGCCTTTATTTATAACTTCCTCGGTAAAAGGGTCCAAGCCCGCAATCACCGCATCGTAATATGGTATCAACTCCATAAGCTCTTCTTCTGTAAACCATCTTTTCAAATTATTTCTCCTAACATCGAATTTGTCTGTCAATCTTCGTAATTGAGAATCAGTAAACCACGGAGCGGTTATAAGTACTTTGTAAATTTCAGTCACGCTCCTTAATTATTTTATAATAGTCATCTTTTAACTTAATTTCCTGGTCCTTTTCAAGAGGGAATATGGGAGGTCTAGGCAAACCAACATCATATTCACCTATTATGTTTACTAAATTGTAATTAGCG
>JAJZJZ010000063.1 GCA_021809755.1 Thermoplasmata archaeon | reverse complement strand
GAAAGTAACAGCAGAATTGTAAAGATCAGGGTAAGAAGTCCAAGGATTCCTGAACTGGGAGACAAATTCGCTTCAAGACATGGTCAGAAGGGTGTCATTGGATCAGTGGTAGCGCAGGAAGATATGCCATTCACAGAGGAGGGTATTATTCCGGATATTATCATAAATCCACATGCAATTCCTTCAAGAATGACTATAGGTCATATTCTGGAAATGATTGGCGGTAAAGTAGCCACAATGAGAGGATCAATAATAGACGGAACAATCTTTAAGGGAGAGCCTGAGAAGTCATTGAGGGAAGATCTTGTCAAATATGGGTTCAGATATGATTCCACCGAGAGCATGTATGACGGTATAACCGGCAAAAAACTAAAGGCCGATATCTTCACGGGTGTAATTTACTATCAGAAACTTCATCACATGGTTGCAGGAAAATTCCATGCCAGATCAAGGGGACCGGTACAGATACTCACAAGACAGCCAACAGAAGGAAGATCCAGACAGGGAGGTCTCAGATTCGGAGAAATGGAGAGAGATACACTTATTGCACATGGTGCGGCAATGGTCATCAAGGACAGACTTCTTGATCAGAGCGATGGTACCATTCTATACATCTGCGGTAACCCCAAGTGCGGGCACATTGCCATAATGGATAGGAGGAAAGGAACCTTCAAATGTCCTGTATGCGGAAACACAGGCAATATCCACGCTGTGGAAACAAGTTATGCCTTCAAATTAATGAGAGACGAACTGATGTCAATGGGTGTTATGATGAGGCTTTTACTGGGTGATATGAAATGAGTAGCTGGATATCTAAGAGAATAAACAAGATTCAATTTGCACTGCTTTCTCCTGATGAAATCAGAAAGATGTCACAGGTGAAGGTTATAACCGCCGATACTTACGACGACGACGGATACCCAATAGAAAGGGGTCTTATGGATCTCCATATGGGGGTCATAGAACCCGGTTTGAAGTGTGCAACTTGCGGTGGCAAGGTCGATGAATGCCCGGGGCATTTTGGGCACATAGAACTGGCAATGCCGGTAGTTCACGTCGGTTTTATAAAGGAAATCAAGACGTTACTGGAATCCACATGTAAGGTGTGCGGTAGGATAAAACTCACAGATGATGAAATAAAATCTTATAGCAACATATTAAACGAAGCTGCTTTTAACGAACTCGACCCGGATGGACTTGCGTCAAGATCTAAGAAGATCACGGATCAGTGCACACAAAGGCTGGTATGTCCGCACTGCGGTGCCCAGCAGATAAAAGTGATTCTTGACAAGCCAACCACTTTCAGAGAGGAAGGTATAAAGATCACACCAAAAGAGATCAGAGAAAGACTGGAAAGAATTCCTGATGCAGATCTCGTATTCTTTGGGTTAAACAGGGAAGTAGCCAGGCCAGAGTGGATGGTTCTAATGGTTCTCCCGGTTCCACCACTTAATGTGAGACCATCAATCACGCTTGAGACTGGAGAAAGAAGCGAGGATGATCTGACACACAAACTTGTGGATATAATCAGAATTTCACAGAGGTTGAGAGAGAGCAGAGATAACGGTTCACCGCAGTTAATTATTGAGGATTTATGGGATTTATTGCAATTCCATGTTACTACGTACTTTGATAATCAGACAGCCGGAATTCCTCCTGCAAGACACAGATCGGGAAGACCTTTGAAAACTCTGGTTCAGAGAATGAAAGGTAAGGAAGGAAGATTCAGATCAAATCTGTCAGGTAAGAGGGTAAACTTTTCTGCAAGAACGGTTATTTCACCGGAGCCATTCCTTTCAGTAAATGAAGTTGGTGTACCAGAAAAGGCAGCAAGAGAGCTTACAATTCCCGTTACAATAAATCAGTTCAATATTGATGTTATGAGGGAATGGGTCAAAAGGGGACCTGAGCCCAGAGATGAATACGGAAAATACATGTCAGGTGTCAATTATATTATCAGGCCTGATCTGAGAAGAGTAAAAGTCACTAAGGCGAACGCTGAAGAGAACAGTAAGAGAATAGAAATTGGATGGGTAGTTGAAAGACAGCTCTCAGAGGGAGATATAGTTCTATTCAACAGACAGCCTTCGCTTCACAGAATGTCAATGATGGGTCACAGTGTGAGAATTCTCGATGGTCAAACCTTCAGATTCAATCTAGCTGTGTGTACTCCATACAATGCAGATTTCGACGGGGATGAAATGAATCTCCATGTACTGCAGAAGGAAGAGGCAAGAGCCGAAGCAAGAATAATAATGAAGGTTCAAGAACAGATAATGTCCCCAAGGTTTGGTGGACCTATTATAGGCGGTATTCACGACCATATAACATCAATGTTTCTCCTGACGCATGGTAATCCGGAATTCCCTGAAGAGGATGTAATTCACATGATGAGTTATCTGGACATAGACGAACCAAAGGAATTCATAATGAGGGAGGGAAAGAAATATTTCAAGGGCCGGGACATATTTTCGGTTCTTCTTCCCAGGGATTTCAATCTGAAATTCCGCAGCAAACTTTGCGCAGGCGCCAAGGAAAAATGTGAGTACGAGGATGATCCAGCAGACAAGGATGTTGTCATTATAAACGGAAAAATGATTCACGGAACAATAGATGAGGAGGCCATCGGTCCTTTCTCGGGGCAAATAATAGATAAGCTTTACAGAAAATATGGGCCGCAGGAGGCAGCCAAATTTATAGATAATGTAACAAGATTGGGTGTTGCGTTTATCAGTCAGAGAGGCTTTTCAACAGGAATAGGAGATTATGATATCCCTGAAAATGCAATATCGGATATCCTTCAGGTTTCAACAGAAGCAGTGCAGAAAGTAACAAAGAATATAGATATATTCAAAGCAGGGCAATTCCAGTCTTCTCCGGGGCGTTCCATAGAAGAAACTCTTGAAATTGAAATAATGTCCATTACAGGTCATGCAAGGGATGAATCGGGAAAAATTGCATCAACATATCTTGGATTGACGAACCCGTCGGTCATAATGGCCCGTTCAGGAGCAAGGGCAAAGATGCTTAACATATCTGAGGTGGCTGGAATGGTCGGCCAGCAATCCGTAAGGGGTGAGAGGTTAAACAGAGGTTATACTCAGAGAACCCTACCGCATTTCCAGAAGGGCGATATTGGTGCAAATGCCAGAGGATTCGTAAAATCATCTTATAAAGACGGTTTGAACCCGCTTGAATATTTCATGCACAGTATTGGAGGAAGAGAAGGTCTTGTGGATATTGCAGTGAGAACATCAAGATCAGGATATATGCAGAGAAGATTAATCAATGCCTTCGAGGATCTGAAGGTGGATGAATCTAGAAGAGTTACGGATACCGTCGGATCAATAATACAGTTTGACTATGGAGAGGACGGAGTAGATCCAACAAGAAGCGACAAGGGTAAGACCGTAGATCTCGATTATATTTTATTCGACATTGATCAGGAGGAAAATTAGATGGATTCACTCATAATAAAAGATGCAAAACCAAACGTTGAAAAGATCAGGAAGCAAATACCATGCAATTATGCAATAGACTATGAAATCCGAGGAGACTTCAAGGATGGATATATAACACTTGACAAGAAGACAATAAAATTCAAGATATCCATATCAGGTATAGAAGAATACAAGGAAGAAAAGGATCTAACACTTAAGAAAAAAACCGGACTCAAAACTATCATAAGAATAAGCAAAATAGAAGAAATTGAACCCATAAGTGTTGCTGAATTTCGAGTAGGAAAGAGGAAATTAAAGGAAGTGACTACCTTTGAAAAAGCTGAAAGAACATCTATCAAGATAACTAAGAAAAGGGAATATTCAAGCAATATAGACAAACCTTCCATGGAACTCATGAATAAGTTCAGTGAAAAGGGGGTAAAGATACCACTTGATTCTGCAACAAGATTGTTGGAACTGAAGGAGAAAAAAGGGGTCAAATATTATAATAAAGTGGTGGATGCACTTGTATCTGAAATTAAGAAACGGCAGGTTGATCCATACGAAGCGGTTGGAATTATAGCGGCACAGAGTATAGGAGAACCGGGAACCCAGATGACAATGAGAACGTTTCACTTTGCCGGTGTAAGAGAAGTTAATGTTACTTTGGGTTTACCAAGACTTATTGAAATTGTAGATGCAAGGAGAACCCCATCAACGCCCACAATGACAATTTACCTCAAGCACGAATTTGAGAAAGATGAATCCATAACAAGCAGGGTTGTAAAGGAGATTGAAAACACGTCCATAATTGATATCTGTGATATTGAAACTGACGTGGAAGATATGACTTTAACAATTATTCCCATCAAAGATCGGTTAAAAGAGAGAATGGTCACGCTCCCAGATATCATCGATGCCTTGGGAAGAGAAAAAGGAATCACAATTCTTCCTGAAGAATCAAAGGGGAGAGTAATAGTAAAGCCACAACAGGATTCTTATAAAAGGCTCTATGCAACTCAGGAACGACTCAAAACGCTCACAATTAAGGGTATTAATGGAATCAAGAGAGCCATATCGAGGAAGCAGAACGATGGAAGCTGGATCATCTATACGCAGGGCTCAAACCTTAAGGAAGTTCTTGAACTTGACGAAGTGGATTCATCCAGAACATTTACCAACGATATTGTGGAGATAGGGCAGGTTCTTGGCATAGAGGCTGCAAGAAATGCAATCCTTAATGAAGCAAAGAGAACCTTGGAGGAACAGGGTCTTGAAGTTGATCTCAGACATCTTATGCTTGTTGCAGATATGATGTCATTCGAAGGCTCAATCAGGGCAGTTGGAAGGCAGGGAATTTCAGGAAAGAAGAGCAGTGTTCTGGCAAGAGCTGCCTTTGAAATTACTACAAAACATCTCCTCAGAGCGGGCCTAATGGGCGAATCAGACTCACTTACAGGAGTTGCTGAGAATATAATAGTAGGTCAGCCAATCACACTTGGAACAGGTGCAATACATCTGGTTTACAAGAGGGATAATCCGGCAAAACAGGTGCAGTGAGTTTGGCAACAAAAGAGGTAACAATAGACAACAAGATAATGGGATATATTGCACTCTTCGAGAAAACTGCAAAAATCCCCTTAAAGGAATGCCTTGAAAACGAAGACATGGTTCTTTTTATCGTAGGTGAAAAGAAAATGGCAGAAATGTTCCAACGGAATCAAAACATTATTGCCCAGCTTCGTGAACATATAAGCAAACACATTCTTGTTGCGGAATTGTCCAGAGATCTTTTAACATTTGTGCAAAATCTTTTCTTCAGATTTGGACCAAGAGAAATAAACATAACATGGAAGCAGGGAAGGATTGATGTGCAGGTCGCAGTTGACCCAATGAAAACCGGCTCAGCAATTGGAAAAGAAGGAAGAAACATTAAGCTTTTTAAGGATGCAGTTTCCAGACTTTTTGAAATTGGAAACCTGAGTATAAAGCAATAAATATACTCGGGGTTAAAATTTTCTAATTTTTATTCAGGTGTTCTTCAAAGGATGTATCATATGGAATATCCTTGGCATAAACTCCATCATCTGAGACGGTTTTCTTTTTTTGGGAGATGTGACTTTTAGTTTTTAATTTCCCATACTGATCAAACCATGATGTCTTGAATTGTCCTATGGTTATTACCTGATTTGTATGTTTCCTTAATTTCTTAGAGAAAATCATGAGAAGGATAAGCGGAAGAAATATTTGCAATGATAGACCTATATAACCTGGTAATCCAAGTGCTAATGCTACAATTTCACCTATTAGGTAAGCAAAGAATATGACAATGAAATTTAATCTCTTGTATTTTGAAGCTCTATCCTTAATCTCGGTAAGTTTTTTCTTATCGTCT
This sequence comes from Thermoplasmata archaeon, assembly GCA_021809755.1. Classification (GTDB taxonomy): domain Archaea; phylum Thermoplasmatota; class Thermoplasmata; order Thermoplasmatales; family Thermoplasmataceae. The sequence goes on along the minus strand of JAJZJZ010000063.1, from coordinate 3,874 downwards.
TCTGAAAGCCCTGAATAATTCCTCGCTTTAACCTTCATAATATTTTCAAAAATATATTTAGTTTATATTTATAATTTTGTAGTTCACTCAGGTCTTCGATGCAACAACTTCTTCAGCAACTACCGTGGTAAAACGTCTGGAAAATAGTCTGCTTATGGAAACATACATTCCACCTACAACTACGGAACCAAGAGCTATGTATACCCAATAGGTGGACGAAACATTCTCCAAGACAAAGAGAAGATATAGGCCAAATACGGCACCTGCAAAGCCACCAATGCTGGTGTAAAGATTGTATACACCTATATACGAACCTCTCATGTTATCCGGAGCTATGGTAGTTATTATGCTCTGCGTCGTAGGAGAAACCAAATCTTCCCCGAATGTTGAAATTGTCATGAAAGCAAAGAGAATAGCCAGTGTTGGCGTGTACATCAGGAAGAGGAAACCCACTGCATAAAACAGAGAACCCACTCCCCTCCAAAGCATTGGATTCCCGTACCTGGTCATCATACGAAGAAGCGGGAATTGAAGGATAACCACGAGAAATCCATTTAGCGCCCACACATATCCAAGATAAAGATAAGGCAAATGCTGAATATATATAGTATAGACGGTAAATGTAGATCCTCTCTGTCTCATAAAGAATCCAAGTATTATGCCTATTACTATGAAAATAATGAAGAAGCGATCCTTTGAATATGATTTTGTTAGTTCTCCTTTCTTTAGTTCTTCATGTTCTTTTGGGTTATAGGTCTCTTTCATGAGATAATAAAGCATGAAAATTTCCACTACGGTAACTGCAGAAGAAACCAAAAATATATACTGTAAACCATAGGTGGCAAGGAAAGCTCCAAGAAGTGGGCCCACTGCTATTCCCAAGTTAGCCATGATTCTCATTACAGTATAACCTGACAACCTGTCGTGAACAGAAGTTACATCTGCAACCGCTGCCTGTACCGCAGGGTATTGAATTGAATTGATAATTATAGTACCATACCATGATGCAAGCAGAAGCAGGAAATAATCCGGCACAGCTATGCTGTAATATATGAGTAAATAGAAGAATATGGCAGGTATCTGTGAATAGACAAGAATAGTTCTACGTCCTATCTTGTCCGTAAGAATGCCCGCAAAATATTGAATAACCGCCATTAGAAGTGTTGCAGAACCTAGTAATAAGCCTGTTTCAATAAAGGAAATACCATAGGTTATTATAAAAATAAGAGGGACAAATATGAAGGTAGAACCTCTACCAAAAGCCCTGATAAACCTCGTGGCTCCTAAAATCCATACTCCACGATCAAGGTGACGTATATTGTATGAGTAGTTATCTCCTGACGTTTTTCAGTTATGCAAAATAAATACTTATTCTTATCTGATATGTTGTAAAAATAAGGAATTTCTATGAGGCGATCATATTTGAGTTTTTTTGGGGGTAAACGACTAAAAAGGAATGAAACATTCGTCTGGCGATTACATTCTATAGATGAACCACACTCGCCATAAATGAATCCGTAATGTTTATGATATTGTAAAAAAAATTTATTAAAAAATTATAAATTTTTTATCCCTCTGTTTTAGAGGGATTATTAAAATTCGCTATCCAATTCACTATTTTCAATTATTCCTTCATCCTTTACTTTATGCAGCATAAGGCTTATTCCATGCATTATTAGAACCGCAATTATATTTAGAATTAATCCAAATATTCCAACATACATGTAGTCTATTGGGGCATAAAGAGATCCGGAGAAATTCAGTAAATAAAGGATATAAAGAGTCGATGAAAGTCCTACAAACCATCCGACGCCAATTGAATACTTACTGAATTTTCTCGTGTAAAGGGCTAAGTATACCGCAGGAAGTGTTTGCAGGATAAATGCTCCCCCAAATGTTTGAAGGTATATCACATAACCACTTGCTGCAGGTGTCAATGAAAATATTAAAGCAGCCACAATGACAACTATCACAAGGAATTTAGAAAGCCTCGCTTGCTGGGCTGATGTTGCATTTTTGTTAATATATTCAACATACACATTTCTTGTTAGCAAATTGGCAGATGCAAGGGCCATAATAGATGCTGGAACTACACTTCCAACAACTATTGCAGCATATGCAAGAGCGGTAAACGTTGAGGGGAACAGATCTTTTATAAGGTATGGGAATGCGAATGAGGTTGCGGCCTGACCCTTTGTTCCAAAAACGGCTCCATTTGCAACAACTGCCGCGATACCCAATATTGCCACGATTAATAACAGTACATTATAGAGAGGTAAAAGTGAAGCGTTTCTTTTAATTGTCCTAACATCCTTTGAACCTAAGGTACCTGTTATTCCATGCGGATAGAGGAAGAGAGCCATAGCGGAACCAAGTGCAAGAGTAACGTATCCCAGCGCAAGAGATGGAGGCATATCCAACGGTGAGAATGTCTTTGTAGTCTTGGTGTATGAAGAAGCTGTTGCAAATATATTCCCGAAGCCACCGTAGTGAATTGGAACGTATATTACAATTGTCAATACCACACCCCAAATTATTGCATCTTTTAATATGGCGGTTAATGCGGGGGCTCTCATTCCACTTAGAAAAGTAAATGCAGCAACCAGAAGGAATGCTATTATTAAACTGATAGAAACTGGAAGCAATATTGCCTGCATTACATATCCTATACTTACCATCTGCAATGCAAGATAAGGCAGTTCAGCAAGAACACCAGTCATGGCTATGAGAAGTGCCAGAAAAGGACTGGAAAATCTGTCTTTAACAAAGTCTCCTACTGTTATATAATTTCTGTTCTTGGAAACGGTCCACAGACGAGGCATCATTAGATATACAATAGGATAAATCATTATTCCATAGGTTATGGCAAACATGGCCAATGCACCGGAACCACCTGCAACTCCCGGAACTGCTATGAGGGTATAGGCAGTATACATATCTCCGCCAAGCAGGAACCATATGACTACTGTGCCAAATCTTCTACCTCCAAGTCCCCACTCGGTAATATCATCCATTGTTTTTGGTTTACGCCAGAGAAATGATATGAATCCTATAAAAAGAACTACGATTATAACTGCAAAGAATAATGCATAATCATAATCTGTAAACGACATCAGGCCTTCACCTTCTTCCTGTCATATTCACGACTTTCCAACGTGTATATAGTAAAAGTTAGTCCGGCCGCTAGAAAAATCCACAATAGCTGATACCAGTAAAAGAACGGTAGACCGCCCAATTCTGGATTCACTCTGTTGTAAATACTGAACCCCAAAACCATAAAAATATATGGCAGCAATAACAGTATTCCTTTTATCACTTTGTTCATAAATGACACTAATTGTCACTCATTAATAAATATTTCTAACTTCGTAATGCTATTATGAAATCCGTAATCCATCAATACATCTAATATTTTCTTTGATCCCATTCATTGGGTTTAATAAATCCTTTAGTCAATCTTATCCAGTAAATTGGTATATACAGGAAATTCTTCACATTTCTCGAATTGCTGAGCATAAGAAACACAACGAGCAATGAATAAAGGTATTCTCTTATCATAGATTCTGCCGTTATCCTCACATACGCGCCCTGCCATTCGGGCCAGTATCTATATTCTCTTGAATATGAAGTGTGAATCATACAATCATTGACATATCGTACTTTCAGTTTCTGCTTTCTTAAATATTGCTGAATATAGTAAGTTTCACGGCCGTTTATTTTTTCAGGAAAGTCTATGGAACTTAAGGTCCTTCTTCTAATCATTGTTAGGCCAAGAGGAAGTCCATAATTGAATGGAAAGTGAAATGATTTTCCAACCACTGCACCTGTTCTTTGGTCCATGAAAAGATTAAGGGCTATATCAGGAAACTTTTCC
>JAJZJZ010000062.1 GCA_021809755.1 Thermoplasmata archaeon | reverse complement strand
GGAATCGCTCTTTCCGCGGGTTTCATGGCACTGATTCTGCATAAGCAAGAGGGAGTTAAAATATAAATAAGGAGATGGGATGGTGTATTATGTACAGTGAGCATAAGAAATTTGATGTGGTAGGAGCTCTCTATTATGTCGGGTTTTTCTTCGGTATTCTGCTGATACTTTTAGGAACTGGAATTCTATAACAACATGCTTTTGTTTCTAAATCTTTTTTGTTCATTATATTTTGTTACTACAGTATCATATTTCATATTCTATTCCCTTTTCTTGAAAGATCTCCTTCTGCCTGTATGTCCATGATTGTCCACAACCTTCACAGTACAGGCCTATTTTTTCCCATTTTCCTCTCTGTGTTCTCCGTACGAAAACATACATGCTCCTGAGATAATACTGGCGACAGTTGGGACATTCCTTGTATTGCCTTCCTGTTGACCCTCTCCCTTGTTGTCTTCGTTTCTGTATTTTTAATTGGGTGCCAGGTTGCATGTCCTTTAATGTGTGTATGAGTCATAACCCTTGTGCCGAACCAAGGACATTCAGGAAATTTCATGGAAGATCTCTTACCATATTTCCGTTTCACACACTTCCTTTATATACTCACTACATCCTGAATTTTATTCGATGGCCCTATATCGAGTTTTAAGCACTATGAATGCAGAATGCATCTATTCAGAGCTAAAGACGTTTGGAACTGTTCTTTGTTTGGAATTTACTGATAGTTGACAAGATGCTACCACGGCCTTTAGATTGTTCGATAACCCATTTACAAAATTGTGAGTGGAGTCTGTAACTCTTATCATTACCAATTTCCACAAGTCCAGCTTCGTATGAAGAATTAAGGCCATATTCAATTAAGTTGTTTGGACCAACGAAACCTAATTCATTTGCCTTTTCCGCAATTTTCTTAAGATCATAGTATCGATCAGCATCTTGACTATCATAGAGTTCTGCTAATGAAAGAAGCGAATAGGGTCTAGAGAACTTATTATCTGATGCTCTGAACATGTAGTTAACCACGTCGTATGCATAGTGCTTCTTGAGATCATTTAAGTATTTGGTGTCCCAATCATCTGGATTTGCCATGCTTACATATAATATACTTAGAGATAATAATATCGGAGGTAAGTTAAAACAAAATAATCTTCGCTTAATTTATCAACCGAAAATTAACAGGAAATAGTATCCAACGGACTTAACAGAACCTTCACTTATGTTTCCAGGACGTTTTTCATTAAAATATCAGTGTGTTTTCTCCAAGATGTGATACTTTCTTTCCTACACATCAACATGTCAAAATACCTTAACTTCTCAGCCAAGAATTAAGGTTATTTTTTCCGGTTGCATTTCCTATTTATATACTTTCCAGCAAGGTCCATGCCAAAACCTGAACTTTTAGAAAAATTTAAGGGTTTTTCATTTCAATATCAGTGTGTTTTCTCCAAGAAGTGATGCCTTCTTTCCTTCACATCAACATGTCAAAAGACATATTTTGTCATGTCTTGCCTTTCATGATATATAAATCAAGATAGAGATCTCTTCCCATATCCGGCCCTCGAGGAAGAGAAGCCTATATAAATAATCACGAATTGTCATGCTATGCCCTTGCCTGTTCCAAGGAACATGATGCTTCAGTCTTCAAAGAAGAATCTTTCCATTGACTTTTTTTCCGATGACCAGCTTGAGAAGATCTTCCAGGAGATCTCCAGGAAGATGCATGATGATGTGAAGAGGATATCTTATCACCAGAGGTACTTCATCCTGGTTAAATTCCTTTTACGTACAGGCGGCAGAATTGATGAAGTTCTCCAGGTGTCTCCAGCTGATGTCAACTTGGCCACAAATACCATACGGATGATAACGCTTAAGCAGGGAAGGGACAGAAAGACAGGAATGCCCAGGGAGAAGTACAGAATCATTCCGATGCACTCTGACCTGAGGGATACATACATGCAGTACCTTCTCGAAAGAAGCATCAGGCAGGACTCTCATGATCTACTGTTCCCGATGAAGAGGCAGGTTGTGGACCTGTACCTGAAGAAGATCCAGAACGATATCGGGATAAGGGTCCATGCGCACAAGTTCAGGCACACCTTTGCGGTGAAGGCCATCATGGATAATGTTCCTTTGAATGTGCTGCAGCAGTGGATGGGGCACTCAAGTGTTTTCACAACATCGATTTATACCCAGATCACTGGGATGGATACTTCAGAGTTTATGGAGAGGGTGAGATGATCTTATGCCTTTCGGGAATTTAATTCTTCCACTTTTTGCTATTATGGCTGCACTCATAGGCTCGTTTCTAACTGTTTACTTGGAAAGAAAAAAAGATGAAGCGTTAAAGTTGCAGGATAGGAAGGATTTGTGGCTTGATAGCCACTGGAATGAACTATGGGGCGATTTAATAAACCTTGCAGAATTCAATACTACTAGAACGCTAAGGGGAGATGATACAACTGGGTTGGCAACTCAACTTGTATCTGTGGATTTATTATTCAACTCCGTAAATTGCAGATACATATTGCTCAAAGAAAATAAGGAGAATATCAATGAAAAATTTGACAACTGTTTAGCCCATTTAAGGAGTGGATATAATGATATTTACAAGTTCTTCAAAAAGTTAGAAGGTGATGAGATTAATTATCATGACAATTTACAAAATAGCATGGATACAATTGCAAACGAAATGATCACTACTATGGAAAAACTTGCATCATTGAAACCATTAGATAATAATCAAACGTTAGAAGAGGGTTGTTTTGATTTTATACTTTTTCTGAAATATTTAATGTGTCATTCAAATACTGAAAAATGCCATATTATTAAAGTAGAGGGCGGCGGTATTAATGTTGGTTATTGGTATGATGCCATTGTTAAATGCTCAGGTTGTAGAACTCGAATTGATGAGAGTCGTGTAGCAATTAAAATGAGACAGAAAACGTATGAGAGTTTAGAGAAAGCCATCGACAATATTGAATCAATATCACGGGATAGTATAATGAAAATACGAAGTGAAAGATCAAGTATATTGAATATGGAAACAGAATTCAGTAATATGATATCTGACGTGGTTAAATCTTATGAAGGGGGCCATATCATAGAGGGTACATGTGAAATCTGCGGAAAAATATATGATGAAAAGAATATAACCAAGCTGAGACCTAAACAGTAAATTTCCGAATTACTGCAGCATTCAACAATAAAATCAGCATCCCTGGAAGTTAAAATATACATTGATTTATTCTTTATCGATCGTTTTATTTTTCTGAGTGAACCAAATCTTTCTCAATTGAACCAAAAATTGATCAAATTTTTTATAGCTTCTTTGAATAATTCAGGTGCCATTATCCCAAGAATTAACCCACCATGTTTGTTTAGAAGGAACCCGACTTCCATTTCCTGAATTCTTTCCTCAGATCCACCATATAGAACTACTGTGCGTTTTATCACATAACCTTTGTAATATTTTTTAATATATAATTCTTCTATGGGCTCAAAATCATTAAGTTCTTCAATGGCTCTGTTTCGGAATTCATATTTTTTCCCTTCAATGTTTATGATCTGGGTTCTATCAAAATCCAAGAGAATTAAATCTGGAATATACACGATTTCATCTTTATTTCCTTTTTTGTATTCTGCCCTGTCAGTGTATTTTTGAAGCGGAATCGGCTTGCCATCTTTTGTTATGAAGTATCCTTTTTCACAACCAGCATGATTCTCAAAAATAGAACATCCATTGGAAAAGGTTTCTACCACCAGGTGAATAAAGATTGTTCCCAACTTTTCCCCGCCAGTTTCATACTTCCAATATCTATTATTTTTAATGGATAGTGGCAAATGCAAATTTTCCAATTTAATATCCAGCAAATTTGCTATTTTTATGAATTTGTTATCCGCATTCAAATGATTTTGACTTAGCCCGTGAGAAGTGATAATAATATCATTTTTCCATCCTAATTTCCTTAATGTCGCACATATCAGGCTCAAAGCCCCAATATTAGGATCGTGAGCCAAAGTGTCACTCTTTATTAAGCGGCCTGATACCTTTATAATGCCCTCTTCTTTGGTAATATCTATAGGCACGTTTCCTCTTGGCGGCCTCCTCATGCGTGATTTGAAAGCTATTAATTCATCTATGTCTGTGAAAGGCACGAAAATTTTAGGATCTAAGGTCTTTCCAGCAATCTCAACACCTAAAGTTAACAGGCACCTGGTTCCAAAAATATAAGTGTCAGTAGGTTCCTCGCCTTGTTTAATTTGTAAATTGTAAAGCATGGTTTTCTTCATATTATCATAATATAGATCAAGATAAACGAATTTTGTAGCTCTTTGAAAAACTCCCGTGTTCCGGCTTTCTTTATCATCTGTTTTTGTCTCCTCTATTGCGTATAGTGGAATATCTCCTTGAGTTGGTTCGTTTTTTTGATAAAAAACCAGATAATCTACAAAACTTGAATACCCGCTTACTATTTTTATATAAACGTTATTAACCTTGACACATGACAGCCCGTCTACCTTATACTTGAATGAAAATTTCTTATTATTCTCTAAGATAGGTAAAACTCTAATGCTATCCAGAAAGCAAGCAAAATTATTGTCTCGAATAAACTTCTCGAATATCCAAGCGATAACTTTAATTTTAGGCCTCTCTTCGGTAAGTATCCAGAGGTTTCTCTCTTCCATAATTAAATCTCTTTCCTAAAAATCAATATAAACTGGTGAAGCTGGTTAGACACATAGGAGAAAGGATATCCATAAGGATATAGATTTATCGTTTTATCGTACCATATTTTATATCCCTTGAAGTAAATGTAAGGAATTTTACAGATCTCATTGATGATATCTGCATGGAGCAGATTATGATTTTCCTTTGTAGGTTGCATATCTTTACAGAATATGACTAAGTAACCTTTGTTTTTGAGCAACGATGTATTATCTTTTATAATTCCTCCTAATTCCGGCATAAACTTATCATAGGTAATATTTCCAAGATCTCTCTCATCGGATGTGAATGCTCCTTTATCTTTCCTATCCCCTCCAGTCCTTTTTCTGGAAAGCATATTGGCATAGGGAGGATCTGTTAAAATCAAATCGAAAGTCTTGTTTTTTAAATCGTCTATTTCAAGAATTTTTCTCGAATCGGCACAAAACGTTGTCTGTTGTTTTAACCCATTTCTTGCGCATGTTTCCTTGAACACTTCAATATATTTCTCTTCAATCTCAATTCCAACGGCGTTTCTGTCCGGTAGAAGTGATGCGCCTATTAGAGTTCCTCCTACGCCCATGAAAGGATCAAGTATCCAACCTCCGGATTTTGTGAAGAATGCAATGATGTCCCTCATAAGCTGTGGGGGTTTAGGGGAAGGGTGAATTTTCCTCAAATTATGGCCATATGATTCCTTACCCGAACTTGGATATCGTGTTTTTATAACAGAGTCTTGCAAATATTTCCAGAGCTCAAATTCTTCATGGTTTTGTGCAAAATCTGTTTCCATAACTGAATTTAGAAAGAAATTCCACTCCCTTCCAGTTAAGTTGTTGAGTCTATTTTTTGTGTTGTAAATCCCTCTTTCTCCCATATCCTGTTCATAATCCTTGAGGGTTCTTTTTCCTTTTTTCTCATTATTTTTCTCATTATTGTAGATTATTCCTTTGTTAGAATCGTTAATTTCAAGAGTAGTTTGTTTTTCCTCGCTCATTATTTTACCTCCCCCGTAAAAATATATTCCATAAGTTCGCTTGAATGCGATTTGCTGTTGCTTTTAAACCTGCGATATGGAAATGCTGTCACGGTTATCTTTTTTAAGTCACTTTCTTCAAATATGCCTATGATTTCATCCTTGGGCAGCAATCCATCACTATTATAGCTTAAAACAACATACTTTGTTTTCAAGCCCCTTAATAATTTTGCCAAGGAATTGGATGCCGAACTTATGCTGCAAAAAGTTGATTTTTCTTCTGTCCCATATTTCCTTATACCGGTTTTACCTGTAATCTCTGGATTGTCATATCTTGCTATTGTTTCAAGAATGTGGTAATTTGCAATATATTGCCTTTCATTATAGGGGGGGTCTATGTATGCTATATCACATTCTACATCGTTCAATAAATCAAATGTATTTTTATTAAATGCCTGATGCCTGAATTCGCTTGAAACTATGTCAATAAAATTTAATCTTAAGGGCTTAGCAGATCTTGTATCCCAGAATTTGTTATAGGCCCCGTACGTTCCAGATATGTTAGAAACCTTTTGAACCGCCATCAATAGGCTGGCTAAAAGGTAAAAATATTCATCTTCAGTTATTTCTGAATCATTGAACCATTCGTAAATTTTGGTTCTTATAGAATCGATTCTATTACCGTTCTCAGTAGAAAAATATTTACGCTCGATTCCATCGATTTTTAAGCTTTCAGGCGTGTAATGGCTGAAAATAAAGCCTTCTTCATTTTTAATATTATTCAAGTAATGCAAAATATTAATAATTCTCTCATTGGGTTCTAGCGAAGCAAGCGGGAGGTCAATGGATCTAAAATTGGGATAATCATTAAGCACTATCAGAGCCCTTTGTAGTACGTATGAAAAATACAGCATATCGTTTGAGCGAATAGAGTAGGATCTTTTAAAGTATCTGCTGACTGAAGTGCTACCGCTGAATACATCAAAAAATACTTCACCATATATCTCTTTTTTTTTGATAACCTCTAGGATGTTAGATAAAACACTGTGCTTACTGCCTATAAATCTAAACTGGGGGATTTTATTAATTGGAACGGTTAAATCAATGGTGTTCATTTAATCTTAAACAGCAAATTGAAAACTTTATTTAAACATTGACCTTGGTTGTATGTCCTCTTTTTTCTGAATCGTACCTATTGATGTGTCTTTCCCCCTTAATACGGTAACCTTTTTTTAATTGAATGGTTTATAACAAATTCTCAATAATTTAAGGCCAGATCTGGTGTTTTAAAATTTTTGAAGATTGCATCCACTTGGACCCACATTAATTATTATTGAGCATCACACTTTCATGTGTATTCGGTTTGGCTCTTCCGTCTTGATTCAAGTGCAAAGTATATATAATCTTTCAGTTAAAATATCTGTTATGGATAACATATCCATGGAATCCAAAAGAAAAGAATACAAAACTGTGCAACTCCCCAAGGAATCAACCGTAATGCTTGACAGGATAATAGAGGCCTCTCCGGAGTTGGCATACAGGAGCCATGCCGAGCTTGTGATGGATCTCATAAGAAGAAGGTATGAGGAAATTTCTCTAAAATCCAAATGAAAATGTTCAGTAACTCTAATGATTTGACTTCATTGAGTTATTCAAATATTTCAATTAACCTAGTAGTAAATACAAATGAGGGACTCGTAATAATTATTTCCAATATCCAAGGAACTACTTCTAGAACTAGAGCAGTACCGATTAACCCTGACTTCAATGCAATACTTATATCGTTGCTCACTAACCCATCAAATAAAGAACCAAGCGTAAAATGTACAATAATAAAATAAATAATAAATATTAACGAATAGATCAAGGTCTTCCCTTCCATAGAACATTATTGATTTGATATATTTAAATATTTCTCTATATATCTACAAATAATAATTATTATTTGAGTAATTTGCGTAATTTCTGGTATAATTTTTATCATAATTTTTATCATAAAATTTTCTAAATTTTTCTTTATAATTTTCAGTTGTATTTATTTTTGTTACCATAGTAACAAATTTAATATATCAATGTGTGTTACTAATCATTGATGTGTAATGTATAACACAAACATACAAGAGCAGGTGAATGAGGCCCCTGTAAAGCAGACAGGGAAAGATGAGGTAACAAAGACGCCGAGGGATATGGCCCTCGGACTGGTGAGCAGCCTTTCGGATGCATTCATCGGGAGAGAGGAAGAGGCAAGGCTTGCAGTCATCGCACTGTCGGTCAAGGGACATGCGTGTTTTATTGGTGAGCCAGGAACTGCAAAGTCAGCACTCTTCAGGAGGCTTTCCGATGCGGTGTCGGGAAAGTACTACTACTACCTTATGTCAAAGTATACCATTCCTGATGAGATAATAGGCCCCATAGACCCGGTGGAATACAAGAATGGTAGATTCACCAGGATGGTATCCGGGAAGATGCCCACGGCCAATATATCATTCATAGACGAAGTTTTTAAGGCCAGTTCGGAAACCCTGAACACCCTTCTGAACATAATGAATGAACGTAGTTTTGTGGATATCGATGGTAAGATGTTTAATGTCCCGTTGTATTCGATGTTCTCCGCCTCCAATGAACTTCCTGAGAGTGAGGAGCTGCAGGCCTTCTTTGACAGGATACTGATAAAGCATTTCGTTAAGCCCGTGGATCCTTCAGGCATAGAGGCTGGGATACTTGCAAACATCCAAGGAGTGAGGCCCATGAATCCCATAACCCTGCACGACATCGACACACTGAACGGGGCCATCAGGCTGCATCTTGAGAAGAATGCTGAGGGGATTGCGAAGACGATCAGCTCTATGGTTACCGTGATGAGGCAGCATGGCATATTTATATCTGACAGGACCGCCATGGGCCCCAATTACCTTCCCATGCTTGTTGCTTCCCATTCGTATATTTTCAATTCGCCTGTGAAGAAATCGGCCATATCCATGAGCAAATATATCCTTACAAACAACGAGGATGCCCTTACAAACTATTCCAAAGCTTTGGACTCCCTGTACCCTCCTGAGCTGAGGATGGCCCAGGAGAAATTGGAGAAGGCATTTGAATCCGCACAGTCCGGCAATCTCGGAGATGCGAAGTCTTCGGGAGTGGAAGCCATGTCGCAGATACAGGCAGCTGCAGGAAAGCAGTCAGTCCTAGAGCTCTATGCGGATGAAATCGTGGAGCTCACCAACCAGGCGGACAGGTTCATGAAGCAGATCGAGGAGCTGCAGTCCAACCTGAAGTCATTCAAGAAGGTGGCCTGATGCTCTCACAGCAGGCAAAGAAACACGTGTTTATGGGTGACTATTCATCACAGGCCCTCCGGGCGTCAACGTATGACATCATGCAGAACTTTGAGAAGAAAGATGTCAGGCTGGATCACAACATGGCCCTGGATTCCCATCTTATGAACCATAAACACTGGCCCTCCCTGGTATTCAATCCCAACAGCAGGAGCTCATGGCAGTCCGTGCTCAGGGGTTACTATGAATCTGACGAATACAAGAGGATGAATGAGAAGGTGCATGCCACACCACTCCTTGCAAAGATGGCCACAATGAACTTCCTTGACAGCATTATAAAGTCGGTGGACAACAGCAATAATCAGCCAAAGCAGCAGGGAGGGCAGAACAACAACGTGCAGGCCTTCTTCTCCCAGCTGAACCAGATGCCTCAGGCACAGTGCCAGCAGATCGTACAGGGAATAGTGTCCTCAGCGAGTTCACAGGCCTCAAGCACTGCTGAAATGGCAGATGCCATGGAAGGTTTCTCCCATATGGGCATTCCCCTGGAACGGTATGATTTTGACCAGGTGAGGGAGATCCTGGGAAATAAGATCGCAATAAACATGATGAAGATCTTCAGGAAGATGGTGTCGCTTCCTATGGGGAAGAATCTCACAGCACCATCGCCAAGGAGGGGAATTCCAATTGGTTCCAAGGTTATGAGATCCTTCAGCGAGATTCCTGACTTGCTTCCGGGTGAATACCTGGACGATGATCTCATGTCCCTGAAGATCGCCACAA
>JAJZJZ010000061.1 GCA_021809755.1 Thermoplasmata archaeon | reverse complement strand
TGCTCAAAGAAGAGAGACCAAAAGTATGCCTAGTAGGCCAATCTGTATTTTTGTTTCCTGCACCATTAAAGGAACTAAAGGATACTTTTCAGGAGATTGGAGCTAAGGTCTGGTATGATGGTGCTCATGTACTTGGTTTAATAGCTGGTGGGAAGTTTCAGGACCCACTCAGAGAAGGTGCAGATGTAATCACCGGAAGTACCCATAAAACTTTACCGGGGCCACAGCATGGAATTGTTCTCGGAAACACCGATGATGAAACCTGGAAAAAGGTTCAAAGAGGGGTTTTCCCTGGAGTGTTAAGTAACCATCATCTTAATACAATGGCTGCTCTCGGAATCACACTAGCTGAGACCCTTGATTTTGGAAGTGATTATGCTGGAAAAATAATCCAGAACGCGAAGGCCCTTGCTGAAGAGCTACATTCACTTGGAATTAAAGTACTGGGAGAAGAACGTGAATTTACTCAATCACATACCCTTGTAGCTGATGTGAGACAAAATGGAGGAGGAAAGAAAGTAGCAGAATTACTTGAACGTTGCCATATTGTTCTGAATAAGAACCTTCTTCCATGGGACGATAATAAAAAATCTCAGGATCCCAGTGGTATAAGAATTGGTACTCAGGAAGTTACAAGAATAGGATTTGATAAATCCGATATGAAAGAGCTTGCTTCTCTTATTTATAGAGCAATAGTTAAGGAGGAGCCTCAGGAAAAGATCATATCAGGAGTGAAGGAACTTAAGAAAAATCATAAGAAAGTTATGTACTGTTATGGCGATATGGAAGCGTATAAATATATTGAACTCTATAAATGATTTATATTAAGCGAGTGCTTTTCTGCTTAACAAACTAATTTATCTTTATTTATAATTCCCCATGGTGAAAATAGGAATTGTAGGATTCCAGGGAGATGTTCGAGAACATTTTGAAATGTTCACAAAAATCTCTGAAAAGGGGAAGAATGTCTCCGCGACCATAATCAGAAGAGAGAATGAACTTGATAATGTTGATGGTTTGATAATACCTGGCGGAGAAAGTACTACAATATACAAACTTATTAAAGAATATAATATATATGATAAAATTAAGGAAAAATTCAGAGAAGGTTTTCCGATTATGGGAACTTGCGCGGGCCTTATTTTACTTTCAAAAAATACAAATGATTCAAGGGTAGAAGGGATGGGAGTGCTTGATTCAGAAATATTGAGAAATGGATATGGAAGGCAGGGAGAGTCATTTATAGATATACTAAATGTTAAGGGAATTGGAGAAGTCCCCGGGGTCTTCATAAGAGCACCTGTGATCAAAGATACAGGAACAACAGAAGTGCTTTCTTATTACAAAAATCAACCAGTTATGATATATTCAAGATATGCCCTAGGTATGACATTTCACCCTGAATTAACAGAAGATACAAGAATTCATGAAATGTTCATGAAGATGGTAGAGGGAGAGGGGTATATTTCCACTGGAGATGGAATTGGAGTGATGACTAAATGAAAACAGAACTTTTTGAAGAGCATAAAAAATTGAATGCCCATATTGTTGATTTTCATGGTTGGGATATGCCATTATATTATACGTCAATAATTACTGAACATAACTATGTGAGAAAAGCAGCGGGAGTGTTCGATGTGTCGCACATGGGAGATATTATTGTTTCTGGTAATGGATCAATAGATTTCTTAGAACATATCCTTCCTTCAAACATTTCTGGTATGGAAATTGGAACATGTATGTACACAGCATTTCTTAATAATGATGGAAATATTATAGATGATACTATAATATATAGAATTGATTTAAATGAATTTTTAACTGTTCCTAATGCTTCTACCACAGAGAAGATATATGAATGGATGATTTTTAATTCAAAAGGATATGATGTAAAAATTAATAATGTGTCAAATAAATTTTCCTGTCTGGCACTGCAGGGTCCTTTATCTGAAAGTATATCTAATAAATTAAATATAAAATTTCAAAAATCATTCACTTTCTCAGGTTCACTTGATACCATGATAGTGTCAGGAACAGGTTATACTGGAGAAAAAGGAATTGAAATTATTGTAAAAAATGAAGAAGTAGTAGTATTATGGAATAAAATTTTAAACGAGTTAAAACAGATAAATGGAGGTCCTTGTGGATTGGGTGCAAGAGACACTTTGAGGATGGAAAAGGGAATGCTTCTTTCTGGACAGGATTTTGATAATAATAAGGACCCAGTTGAATGCTCTATATCATTTATAATGTCTAATAAAGGAGATTATATAGGAAAAGAAAGTATAGAAAAAAGAAACCATAATGAAATTTTTAGGGGTTTTATTATAGATGACAGAGGCATTCCAAGACACGGAAATTCAGTTATTGATCAAGATGGAAATAAAATAGGGCTTATAACAAGTGGAACAATGTCTCCCACATTGAATAAGGGAATAGCGCTTGGATTTATAAATAAAAATTATAGTAAACCTGGTTCTAAAGTATTTATTACTGTTAGAGAAAAAAATATTCCTGCCACAGTGTCGAGGCCAAAATTAGTTCCATAGGAACATGACCCCTCTCCCCCTAATTCATGGTTTTTAAAATATCATCTTTTCTTTTAATTAATTTCTCATATTCATATTTGTTAAAACCCTGTTCGTTCATATTCTGTTTGATCTGCTCGATTCTTTCCTTTATATAAGCAAGTTCTGCTTGCTTTTTCATCTTCATCTGAATATCAATTGACACATACCCGTATCTTATTGAAACAATTAAATTTTACAATTTTACAATCATAATAACATAAATTGTATTTAAGTTTATATATATGTATATAAGGTTTTAATACCAAATTAAAATCAACCTTGAATTTAATGGATGAAGTTAATATGGAAAAGATGCCATGGATTAATATATTATCAGCTTGGTCAGGATGGCTTATAGATGGTTTTGTTTCTCTTACTTATGTTCTTACTATTGTTTCCAATCCTGCTATATTAAGTATTTTCTTCCCGAATAGTGCTTTTCTTGGTCTGGGATTTTTGTTCTCAACCTTAGGATTCGCACTATCTGGTGGTATTGCTAGATTTGTTGGATCTGCAATAATGGGGAATTTTATAGGAGATAAAATTGGTAGAAGAACAATGCTCTTAATATCGGTGCCCATATTTTCATTCGCAAATTTCCTTATATTCTTCGTTCCAGGTTTCTCATTAATAGGCTATTTATCTCCAATTTTAATTTATATGATTGCTTTCATAGTAGGGTTTTTCGCAGGAGCAGAATACGGGGGAGGCACCGCATTATCTCTTGAATCGGTACCTGCTAAGAAGAGGTTATGGGTTGGCGCTTTCGTCCAAAGCGGATTTGGAATGGGATTTGTTTTAATAGCACTAGTTTCATTCTTTTTATCAAACAGTATGAGTCCAAGTTTTTATGTTAGTTATGGATTTAGATACCTATTCCTTTTATCAATAATTCCTGGATTTATCTCATTATTCTTGAGATATAATTCCACTGAGACGGAAGTATTTTCAGATATGGTTAAAAAGAAAGGTACAGTTAAGGTACCTTTAGTTTCCATGATATTTTCAAAGGGCGGCGATTCGTTTAAGGAATTTTTAATACTTATTATTATAATAGGTGGCCTACTGACAGTGAACACAGCAACATTCTCATATTATGCTAATGTTCTTATCCATGATAATTTCACAGCAGGGTTCGCAAAATATATTTTTATATATATTATGATAATTAATGCCATTTCCATCGTTGGTGTTTTCTTTGGTGCATTTATATCAAGTATTCTGGTTCTCAGAAAGAGATCAATATTTATTTTATCCCTTGTATTTCTAATAATCACAATACCTGTAGAATTAATGGCTGTGAGTTCCAATCCATATTTAACCGTAACTGCTCTTTCAATTCAGGCTTTCTTTGAAGCTGCTATATTCTCTGTAATTCCAATATTTCTGGCTGAAAAATTCTCCAAGAAATTTAGAACAACAGGGATTGGGATCATATATAATGTTGGAAGTACCATTGGTGCTCTGGGACTGACATATATCGCAATTGTCGACGTATTATTCAACAACTTCGTAGGTTCATGGATCATTGTAACAGTAATAGGAGCAATCGTATTATTGATAGGAACAGCAATGACAAGAGAGACTTTAACAGAAATTGATTTAGACAAGAAAAACATAATCGATCCGATAACACAATGACCGAAAACCTTCCCTCACCATTCATGGAAGTGGAGAGGGATGAGTGGAAAACACTCAGAGAAAGAGAGAGAATTAACATAACAGAGGAGGAGCTCCTTGAAATAAGAGGGATAAACGAAAATCTCTCAATCAATGAGGTAGATGAGATTTATGCTCCAATTTCAAAGTTATTGAGAATGTATTATGAAAATTACGAAAAACTCATTACCAGACGGGCAGATTTTTTTAGAAAAGAGCATGAAAAGATACCTTATATCATCGGCATTGCTGGAAGCGTTGCTGTTGGGAAGAGTACCACTGCAAGGATTCTCAGAGCGCTAATTTCCGGGTGGCCATCCAAGCCTAATGTATATATAGTAACCACTGACGGATTTCTGTTCAATAACAGTGAACTGGAGAGAAGAAAATTAATGGAAAGAAAGGGTTTTCCAGAGAGTTATGATCTGCGGAAAATGATAAGGTTTCTCTATGATCTAAAGTCGGGGATTCGGAATTTAAAAGCACCATTATATTCTCACCTACTTTATGATATAATAGAGGATCAATTTCTTGAAATCAATGAACCGGATATAGTAATATTCGAAGGCCTTAATGTTCTTCAAACGAATACGGGTGCTATCAGGGCTCGTGAACCAGAACTGATGGTTTCTGACTTCTTCGACTTCTCAATATTTGTTGATGCTGAAGAAATCCATATTAAAAAATGGTTTCTGGAAAGATTTAAGGTTTTAAGAGAGACCAGATTTAAGAATCCAGAATCTTATTTCAGGGGGTACTATAAAATTCCAGAAGAGGAGGCGATGAGGATAGCCTCTGACATATGGGACAGAATTAATGGAAAAAATCTCCGAGAGAACATTGAGAATACAAAATATCATGCACATCTGATCCTGAAGAAGGAAGAAGATCATTCAGTAAGCAAAGTGATGATCAGGAAAATTTAGTTGTGATGGAACCACTATACAATATTTAGGTAAGGATATTATATGTTTCCAAACACTCACTAATAGGAAGAAGATGAAATCTGACATAGCCTTCATCCATGCTCCGAGCATATATGATTTCAGGAAGAGGAAGATAAAGGAAGGGCCTATTGGAGATGTTGTCCCCTCAACCCCACTTTTTGAAATGTACCCGGTAGGTTTTGTAAGCATGCTAAACTATGTAATTCAAAATGGTTTTTCAGGTCGAATTTCGAATATAGCTGTTCTCATGCTTTCCAGGGATAAATTTGATGCAGAGAAATATATTAAAAATCTTGATGCAGATATATTTGGAATTGATCTGCACTGGATGCCCCACGTTCACGGGGTTTTCAACATAGTGAAAATGATAAGGAGGATCCACCCGAACAAGAAAATACTTCTGGGTGGGTTCTCTTCATCATATTTTGCTGAAGAAATAATGGAAAAACTCGGAGAAGTTGATTTTATTCTTGCAGGCGATTTCGTTGAAAAACAGCTCATCGTACTTATGTCAACCCTTGAGGGAAATAGAAATATTGAGAACGTACCCAATCTCTGGTATAGAAACGAAGGGAAGATCAAGCATAATCCTCCTTTGAAAGACGAAAATCCTGCAGAGGCAGTATTCCTAGACTATTCCATTCTGGTAAAAAATTCTGTGAAGTATCATGATGTTAAGGGGCATCTACCTTATTATTCATGGATCAAGAATCCAACAGGTATGACTATTATACAGAGAGGTTGCCAATTCAATTGTGGTTTTTGTGGCGGGTCCAACTTTGCCTACAAAAACAGATACTATGAGACATCACCGGTGAGAAGAGATCCGGGAAGAGTGGCTGAAGAGATAAAAATAGTTCAGGATACTATAAATTCTCCTGTTTTCATAGCTGGCGATATCAATCAGACTGGTTCAAACTATTATTTACGTTTATTCAGGGAGATAAGAGAAAGGGGCATTGATTTACCCTTGCTTACTGAATACTTTGTTCCTCCAGGAAGAGATTATTTTATGGAGCTTTCCAAAAACGTAAACAGCTATGCATGCGAGATATCTCCAGATTCTTCAATAGACAAAATAAGAAAAGAGACAGGCAGATTTTATTCAAATGAGCAGCTTGAAAAATCCATTGAACTGGCAAAGGAATTTGGTGCAAGAAAATTTGATGTCTATTTTTCCATAGGTCTCCCTTATCAGACAAAAGAATCTGTCATGGAAGATGCCAATTATATGGGAACACTAATAGAGAAATACAATTCAGAAAGTATGCCTTTATATGGATTCATATCCCCACTAGCGCCTTTTATTGACCCAGGATCTTTATTTTATGAAAAGCCAGAAGTATATGGATTCAAAATATTTACGAAAGGGATAATGGACTTCTATGATCTCTTGGATAAGGGAGAAAAGTGGGATGATTTTCTGAACTATGAAACTAAATGGATGTCCAGAAAAGAAATAGCAGAGGCAACCTATCTTTCAGGTATGAGGATGGTTGAAATAGGCTCAAAAATGGGATATATTGAATTTGAAGAAAAACAAAAGATTATCCATAACATCATGTCGTACATCAACGGAGAAGACTATGACGCCCATGAGGATATGAGTCAGCATTTGACCTATATGGTGAAGGAGATAGAATGGTCGAGGAAGCATGGAATAACCGGAGTATCTCTTCTTCTCTATCTATATTCCTTAATTGATAGAACAAGAAATTATATACATGGAGTATGATTTATTGTCACTTAGAACAACATAAAAAAGTGTTTTAAATAGTTGAAATCTGAAAAACGATAACTTTAATACTTTGTAATAATTATTATTTAAGAATAATTAGAATTAAAAGTAAAGACTTTGCTGAGACCTATCACTCATAATCATTGGCAGGTACCAATTATGGCAACTGATCAATGAATGAGCCTAGAACGAAGTGTTAAGTCTTGAATCGATAAAAGTAAGGGTGTAAAAATGAGTGATGACAAGTGTCCCGTAAATCTCGGAGAAAGAAGACAGAGAAGAATAGAAGAATGGTGGCCAGAGAGACTTGATCTGAAAATTCTGAGGCAAAATTCAGAAAAGTCAAACCCGATGGATAAGGAATTTGACTATGCGAGTGAATTCAAAAAACTGGATCTAAAAGAAGTTAAAAGAGACATTCAGAAGATCCTAACGGATTCACAGGAATGGTGGCCTGCTGACTTTGGAAATTATGGTCCATTTTTTATAAGGATGGCTTGGCATGCAGCAGGAACCTATAGAATAGGGGACGGGAGAGGAGGAGCAGGCTCGGCGCAGCAAAGATTTGCACCTATTAATAGCTGGCCAGACAACGTAAATCTAGACAAAGCAAGAAGATTATTATGGCCTGTTAAACAAAAGTATGGAAAGAAACTTTCTTGGGGAGATTTGATGATCCTTACCGGTAATGTGGCCCTGGAGACCATGGGTCTCAAAACTTTTGGTTTTGGTGGAGGGAGAGAGGACGTTTACGAACCAGATGAATCAGTTTATTGGGGAGGTGAAGACACCTGGCTTGGAGACAAACGTTATTCAGATGGTAGAGACTTAGAAAATCCTCTTGCAGCAGTGCAGATGGGACTAATATATGTGAACCCCGAAGGACCAAATGGAAATCCTGACCCAGTCAAAGCAGCTATTGATATTCGTGAAACCTTTTCAAGGATGGCAATGAACGATGAGGAAACAGTTGCGCTGATTGCAGGCGGCCATACATTCGGAAAAACGCATGGAGCAGGACCAGCATCACATGTTGGGCCTGAACCTGAAGCTGCTCCCATTGAGGATCAAGGTCTGGGCTGGAAGAGCACTTATAAATCTGGAAAGGGCGCAGATGCAATAGGCGGTGGACCTGAGGTTATATGGACCACGACTCCAACTAAATGGAGTAACAATTTTCTGGAGACTTTATTTAAATATGAATGGGAACTGGAAAAGAGTCCTGCAGGAGCCTATCAGTTTGTGGCCAAAGACAGGAATGCTTCTAAGACTGTTCCAGATCCGTTTGACGTGGACAAAAAACGTCCTCCCACTATGTTGGTCACTGATCTGTCTCTAAGATATGATCCAGTCTATGAAAAAATTTCAAGACATTTTCTTAATAATCCTGAAGAGTTTGCTTTATCATTTGCAAAAGCATGGTTCAAACTAACACATAGAGATATGGGCCCAAAATCCAGATATCTAGGAGAAGAAGTTCCAAAGGAGGATCTTATCTGGCAGGATCCAATACCTCAATTGAACCATAAGCTTGTTGACGGGAAAGATATCTCAATTCTTAAGGATGAAATACTAAAATCGGGATTAAAGGTCAGAGAACTTGTTTATACTGCCTGGTCGTCTGCTTCTACTTTCAGGGGAAGTGACAAGAGAGGGGGTGCAAACGGAGCCAGAATAAGACTAGAACCGCAAAAAAGTTGGAAATGCAACCAACCTGAACAACTGGAAAGGGTATTGCAAATCCTTGAAGGAATTATGCTTAATTTTAATTCAAGGGCTAAGGACGGGAAGAGAATTTCCATAGCAGATATGATTGTTCTTGGGGGCTGTGCAGGTATTGAAAAGGCTGCAATTGATGGAGGTTTCAAAGTGGAAGTTCCATTTACTCCAGGAAGGATGGATGCTACCAAGGAACAGACAGATGTAGCTTCATTTGCAGTTATGGAGCCAAAATTCGATGGTTTCCGTAATTATTCTTCAGAGTCAAACCGTGGAAGAGATGAATTACATCTTATCGACAAATCCCAACTTCTCAAACTCACCGTGCCTGAGATGGTGGTATTAATCGGAGGAATGAGGGTTCTCGACGCCAATTATGGGCAATCAAAAAATGGAGTTTTAACAGAAAAACCAGAAGTATTATCAAACGATTTTTTTATCAATTTACTTGATATGGGAACTGTTTGGGAACCCAGAGAACATAATTCAGTATATGTGGGAAGAGAAAGAAAAAGCGGGAAACCAAAATGGTCTGCAAGTAGAGTAGATTTGATAATAGGTTCGCATTCTGAACTTCGCGCTGTTGCTGAGATATATGCAAGTACAGACGGAAAGGAAAAATTTGTGAAGGACTTCGTTTCTGCGTGGGTCAAAGTAATGAATCTGGATAGATTTGATCTAAGGAATTGAAATAGATCACAAAACACTTTTTCAATAATTATTGTCCTTATTCAGGCAAAAAATATATGGTTCTTAGATGCTGTCAAACCAAATTCATTCAAATAGCATGGATTGTAATTCAACACTAAATGAGCTTTCCAGTAAATTGATAGAATAGAGTCATGTAAAATAGATCGATCCAAAGTGGACTTTACAAATGTTTCACACATCTTCGGATAAAAAGCGAAATTAAATATGAGCCATGTTGTTCAATGCCTTATAAATGACAGCGAATCGAATATATACTCCGGAAGAGAAACTGAAAATAGTTCTAGAGGGTATTTCAGGAACCATTACGGTATCCGAATTATGCAGGAAGTATGATCTCAGACCTGCAAGGTTCTATTACTGGAAGGATCAGTTAATCAACAATGCACCTGAGATATTTGAGAAC
>JAJZJZ010000060.1 GCA_021809755.1 Thermoplasmata archaeon | reverse complement strand
CCAGACAGGAAACAGTGAAAAGATAAATAAAGAAGAAGAACTTTTACCTGAAGGGCCGGTAGATCAGCGGTAGATCGCCTGCTTTGCAAGCAGGAGGCCTCGGGTTCAAATCCCGACCGGTCCATTTTGAATTTTTCTGTTTCTGTATGCGGATTAAAGGGTTTTTCAACCAGATTTTTAGACAGGGGTGATTGAATTGAAGGGTAAAGGTTTGTCTGCAAGAGCCATAGCGAAGTCAATGGAATGCTCAACAACAATAGTATAGAAAATCCTGAAAGAAATAGCCTCAGAACGTGTCAGCTTCCTCTTATATAATATATACCTGATGCGATGAACGTTACATTCTAAAAACGCAACTTTCTTCTGTTTTTCAAGCATTTATCCTAACAAACACATCCACTCGTTTTCTAATAATCCATCCTCTGGTTCGAAACTTTTAAAAATCCTACCAGTAAATCGTAAAAGCGCAATGATAGCATGGCTCTGAAAGATCGATACACATTCTTTGACAGCAAAGTCAAACAGAGGGTAAGGGAGGGCATGAGTCTATTGTCTGCACTTCTCGTACGAGACTACAGGAGCGACGCAAGGATAGGAATAAAGGCTCTGCAAATCCTTGGCAGGAGCAATAAATGGGATGAAGACTCGATCAAGGCAGCACTGAAGCAGGCTTACGTGGAGGTGGAAGGCGAAACGCTCAAGAACCTTGGAGACCGGGACTTGCTGATACTGGCAGCTCTGGTCAAGAATCAGGATACCAACAGGGCGTATTCCGAAGTTTCAGCATCCAGTCATTTGTTGCTCAGGGGAGTAAGCAAGTCAGCGTTCTTCTAGAGCGTCAATTATTTGCAGAACCTTGGCCTTACCACGCTGATCAAGAAGAAGATAGGCAGATATTACACAATGGAGTCACAAATATTATTATCTGATGCGTCTATTGTATCTGGAGAGTTTAGAAAGAGGTTATAGGGCTTATAAGTTTGTTAAAGTGGGTAGTCACTGGTGGTTAAATGGCTAGAAAAAGTTGGAGAAAAGAGGAGAAAGATGAATTAGCACAACATACATTTGAAGAAGAGAAACCACTCAATTTACCACAGACAGGTCTGGTTTTAACATGGACAGATCCACTGGGAGAAAAAGATGCATATGTTTGATCTACACTTAAATCTAGAATTACTACGGGCAGGAAAAACCGAAGGAACGAATTATGCAGTACCCTGTAGGAAACGGTGAACCAATGGCCAATCAGTTGTTCGGAGAAGAATTCTGGATTGATCTGTTAACCGGGATTGGATATAATGTAAATGTCCAGGAATTTCCTCTAACCCTTTTAAAGGAACAAAAAATATTACCGGTTAACACAAATCCATCTAGAGTCCATAGACTTTTTCACAACGGGCTGATGGAAATTGTATTGTTTGAGGTAAAGGACAGCGAATTCTCACGTGGAAGATGTGTTTCTTTGGCAAGATCTTGGAAAAGAAACAACCTCACAAGCCCCATCATAATATTAACGAATTCCAAGGATTCATACACCAGCATACTTCCGGGAACTGGTTTCACCTCAGAGGTGAAGGTGCTTTATCTGTCGGATCAGCTCTACCACACTGATAAACTTGTTCTGGAGTCATTGAAATATGACCCGGACAAGGTGGTTCTGTTAAAGCGCTATAACGAGGAGTTCTTACCTTACCAGAAAGTGAGGGATGAATTCTTCACCGGTTACAGCAAAATGTTTCAGGAACTTCAGGATTTGTTGGTAGGTCATCTTGGACTGCAAACAAGATCGTTTTCGCAGAAGTTCCTTGGCAGGCTCATGTTCCTCTACTTCCTTCAGAAGAAGGGCTGGCTGAAAAATGATAAGCATTTTGTCGATTCCATTTCAGGATATGAACAGCTCAGCAACATATATTATAACGGCCTAAACACTGGGAAATTGGAAGGTATACCATTTCTTAATGGCTCGCTCTTTGACAGGGAGGACTATCTCAGCGACGAGAAAGAAGTTGAGATCTCGGGAATCCTCGATGACATGTTCATAAGGGCAAGGAAGTTTTTCAATAATTACAATTTCACTGTTGATGAAACCTCTTCTCTGGAAATAGAAGTAAGCATAGATCCAGCCCTTATAGGGACGGTTTTCGAAAATCTGTTGCTTGAAAAAGAACGTGGAAAAAAGGGCACGTTTTATACGCCAAAGGATGAAACCTCGTTCATTTGCAGGCGAGCCCTGACAAAATACCTTGGTCTTGAAGATGGGTTTTCTGCTGACCAGAAAGAGCTCTTGGATGGAATACAGAATCACCTGGAAATCCTAAGAAAAACAAAGAAAATAGACGAGATCAGGGAATTGAAAGACAAGCTTCTGAAAGTAAAGGTTGTTGACCCAGCTGTTGGATCCGGAGGTTTTTTGGTGGTCATGATGCAGGAGATAGTTTCCACCATCATGGAGGCAGATGCAATAGCAGGATGGAAATCCGACCCGTACGAATACAAAAAAGAAGTCCATAGGAATTTCTTCGGCTTCGACATAGAGCCAGAAGCTGTTGAAATTGCGCGACTCAGACTTTGGCTCTCCATGATTATAGATCAGGAAGTACCTGTTCCTCTTCCAAATTTGGACTTTAAAATAGTAGACATACCGGACTCTTTACAGCTCGAGAGCTTCCAGAAAAAAATCGAGACTGAAATAGAGGAGGAAAGAGACCTTCTGGGTAAATTAATACAGCAGTATTCGAATGAGCACGATCACGAGAACAAGGTTACGCTGAAGCAGAGGATAAACCTCCACACCAATAATCTGTCAAAACATGGTCTCAACACAAACGTAATTGAGAGCTACATGGTAAACCCAGCGGACATTGTCGTGATGAACCCTCCCTACGTGAGACAGGAATCTATAAATCCTGAAAGAAAAAAATATTACGTTGATACTTATAAATTCGACAAAAAATCCGATCTATACGTATATTTCTTCCAGAGGGCGCTGAGGCTCCTCAAGCCTGATGGTGTTGTATCAGCGATAACATCAGACAAATGGCTGGAGACTTCCTACGGGGAGAAACTCCAAAGTTATCTGAAAAGCAGACTCATATCAATATATGGTCAGAGAAACAGATCGTTTGAGGCCGATGTGAACACTGTTATCACAGTCTACAGCAACGAAATGCAACGGGAACCCGTGGATTTCGTATATCTTGAAAGCTATGGTTCGCGAACCGTAAGGCGTAAAATCGCCTTGGAGAGAACAGAACTGAAACCTGGCAAATGGTTCTACCTTCGGGCACCTAAAATGTTCATGGAGAAGGTATATCCAAAGCTGACTCACAAGCTTGGTAACTTTGCAGAAATAAAGTTTGGCATTAAAACGGGCGCAAACGACTTCTTTTATATGAAAGATGTTTCAGCTTCTTATGAGGCAGATTATCTCGCAAATCCCAAGAAGTTCGAGGACTGTGGAGTCGGTACAAAGAACGAGAAGGAATTGAAGGAGAAAGGATTAATTTACATTGAAAATGAAGGCGGGAACAGATTTGTCATAAACCGGTCCGATACAAAACCCCTCGTTAGAACAACTAGGGAACTGAAAACTTACACCATAAGCGAGATGAGTAAATTATGCTTATATACGAAGATTCCTGGGGATAAGACTCGGAAATATATTAAGTGGGGTCAGGAACAAAGTGTAAAAATCAGGGGTAGGAAGGACCCCATAACAGGGTACAACAATGTACCCTCGGTTTCTGGAAGAAAAAACTGGTACTCCCTTAACGATTTGGAACCTGCAACTACAATACTGCCTATGTATGTAATGGATAGGTTCTTTGCCCCAAAATCAATAGAACCAGTAATTTGTGATCATACACTTTATACAATAAAATCGAAAGTAAAGGGAATCGAATCATACCTGAATTCCACGCTATTTTACATCACCATGGAACTTTACCTCAGGAGATTGGGTGGGGGTGGGGGTGTGGGTGAGATCATGGTAGATGACTATGAACAGATGCCTGTTCCCGATTTGCAGAAAATTGATCTATCAACAATAAACGCCACGTTTGAAAGAAATGTAAAGAGATATTTCGAAGAGGTTAAGATGGAAGATAGAAGGCGACTTGATAGTGAAATATTAAATTTGCTATCTATAGGAAACTTACCCATTGATGAGTTTTACGAGGAATTTATAGATCTTGTTGATGATCGCCTTATCAAGGCGGACAGAGGATTGAAGTCGCAGGAGGAAGACCATGACGAAGATAATTGATAATTCAAAAAAAAAGTCACTTGCCTCAGTTCTTCGAGATGAGATGATAAATGTAGATGAGCTCGCCATAGCCTCCGCATATTTCAATCTTGAAGGATACAGGAATATCAGGGAAGTCTTGAAAAATAAACCAATGAAACTCTTGTTAGGTCGGGAACCGTCTGAAAGCGTCAAATTTGAGGAAGATGTGATAAAGAACCTTGAATCATTCGATGAGGCATTCAAATCGGAACAGGGTAATGTGCTCTCCAATGAGGTAATGAAAAATGAGGATGATGAAAGCTACTTCTCGTCTCTTCAGGATGCGGATGAATATTTCAAGAGCCCAGACGTAGAAATAAGAAAAGTGAAAGGGAGATTCTTTCACGGAAAGGCTTACATGGGTGCGTATCCTTCATTTTCAGATATAGCAAACGGATTCGCCACGGTGGGGTCCAGTAATTTTACCGGTGGCGGAATGGCTGGAAACAGAGAGCTCAACATGCTTACAACAGACAGGGAAGCTGTAACTGAACTGATAAACTGGTTTTTGAGCCTCTGGAAAGAGGATAATTCCATTGATTTCAAAAGTGAATTCCTTCAGCTCCTTGAGAATTACGTCACTACACACAGCCCGTATGAAGTCCTGGCAAAGGCCCTTTATGAGGTGTACCGTCCGCAAATCGACGAGGCCAAGACCAATAACCTGATGAAAACTCTGTTTCCGCATCAGATACTTTCCACGATACAGGCATCAAGAATACTGAGTGCTTATAATGGAGTTATTATTGCAGATTCTACCGGCTTGGGAAAGACCAGAGTAGGAATAAACCTGACACAGATGGCAATTAATGAAGGAAAAAATCCTCTTCTCATAGCTCCAAAGAGTGCCCTTGATACTACATGGAAAGATGAAATGGACAAGACACATGTGCACATAGATCCTATATCCTCTGAATATCTTTCAAGCCATCCGGATCAGATGGTAAAAGAATATGCCGGGAAAGATTTCATAATCATAGACGAAGCCCATTATTTCAGGGCACAGTCCTCGAACAGGTATAGTGCACTACGCGACCTGATGGCGACTGGCGGTAAGCAAATCGTTCTGCTCACGGCAACACCAATAAACAATAGCCTTATGGATCTCTATGCACTTCTTTCTTTATACCTGAGAGACGATGCAATATCAGACATTAGCCCATCCCTTAAAGGTTATTTCTCCATGCAGCAGAAGTTGTGGATCAATGAACAGCCGGTAGACATGGATCCAATCCTTCGCAGGTTTGTCGTAAGGACGTCCAGGGAACTTGCAAAGGCCCTGAGCAAGGACACCTTGAATTTTCCTGTTCGGAAATTGGACAGCGATCCAAGGAACAGGTACGGTACGAAGATAGACTATGGAAAAATAGATGACTATTTTGACTCCATGAATTTTGTGTATTACGATTATGCAATCGACAAACTTGGTGATAAACTTAAACTTCCCGACGGAACGCCAATATCTAACGCAGCTATGTTGGAAAAGAGGGAATCGCTTAAATCGCTTGTGAAGGTAGTGATAAAGATAAATTTCTTCAAGCGGCTTGAGAGCAGCATCCACGCATTTAAAGTAACGATGGAAACGCTGAGGAGATATATAGAAATGTCAGTTGGCTACGCCATCAAGGAGGGATATTTTATTCCTCCAAAAATGAAAGGCGGTCTGACCGAAATGTATGATGAGGATGGGGAATGGAATCCGCCACGGCCGGAAGAAATGTTCTCCGGTAAGTTTGCTGAATTTCTTGGTAAATGCCAGCTTGATGCCGCCGAGAAGGATGAGTTCATTACGAAATGTAACATAGATGTTGGCGTAATAAAATCAATACTTTCTGAACTTCCTATGGAAGATGAGAAACTGAAGCAGACAATTGAGAGGATAAGAAACATCGAACTGGAGGGGAGCAACGGCGTCATATTGTTCACGCAGTATGCAGCAACTGCTGAATATGTATATGGGAACCTAAAAAACGTGGTTAAGGACAATATCATGCTTACCACCGGATCTGCGTGTAAGGACCGGACAGGTCATCCAAAGGACAAAACAACCGTGATAAAGGACTTCATGAAGAATGGTGGTTACATAGTGAGCACCGATGTTCTCAGTGAAAGTCAGAATCTCCAGAACGCACAGTATGTTGTAGATTATGATTTTCCATGGAATCCTGTTGTTCTCATACAAAGGGCAGGAAGGATAGATAGGATAGGATCGATCCACGAAGAGGTATTTCTTATAAATATCCTGCCTGTGAATGGCAACGAGGAAGATCCAAAGAGTCTTTCTCATTTCCTAAGTGTCATGAGAAAATTATACAAGAGGATTGATCTGATCAGCAATACCATAGGGATAGATTCAACAACACTTGGTGAAGATGCGTCGCCCAGAGATTTCGGGATACAGGAAGCCATTGCGAGAAATGATCCAAAAATCCTTGATGTGTTAATGGAAAAAGTGGAGCAATTTACCAAAGATCCAATAGAAACACTTGCAGCGATCATCAACAAAAAGGGGGAGAAATGGCTGCAGGATCTGCCCATAGGGATTGGCGCATATAAGCATTCAAGCAGGAACGGTCTCTTCATACTATTCAGGGATGGTGGAAGTTATTACTGGATGTTGAAATTCTTTGATGGTGGGAAGGAAACTATACAGAACCCCAATGAAATCATAAATCTCCTGCTGGATGGTGATTATGACAATAAGGGCGAGATTATCGATTATACTGAACTTATGGCACAATTCAAGGACTTGAAGTCGTCTCTGAGAAAGAAAATTGAAGACGAAAAGAAGATAAAAAATATTCAGCAGGGCAGGAAATTCGGTACAACGAAACAGGAAAGGGAAATATATGAAGCTCTCCAGAAACTTGGCAGCGAGGGGATGGAGTTATCAGCCATTTTTAATATCGCACGAGCAAGACAAACAGTAGTGGCCTCACTGAATAAAGCCCTGAAGGAGGGAGACCTGTTGGAAAGAGCCAGAGAAGTACTAAGGTCTTACGACTCTTCTACAAATGATGGTGAAAAGAACGAGTTAGACGGTGATACCAGCTTAAGGAGGGTCTGCTGGTGCTTACTAGTGGACAAAAAAAGGAGTACAAGGGAGTAAAATGCCAAGAAAAATATCGGTTGATGTAATTCCCGAGATCCTCATATGGCTCAGGGAAAGTTCGGGGTGGAATGTAGAGGAAGTCAGCAAAAAATTGAGGACTACTTCTGAGTTACCTCAATCGACGAGATACAAACATATTTGATGTGTAAACATGAATTTACTGTAAGTATTTATATAGAATGAAGTGATATAGATACGTGGCGAGAACTGTTCGATTAGATAATGGTGAGGATACATTACTCAAACAGATCCAAGAAAGATTGCTAAGGAATGGAATAGGGCGTGTTGAGGGTCTTCCGATCCCATGCCCGAAGTGTGGTAAGAAAATGTTGGGAATTTCTGTAACTGCTGAACATTGGGAATGTCACAATTGTGGTTATAGTCAGGATGGAATTAAACTTGGTCTGGGTGGTTCCTTAGCTCTTGGGGCTGTAATAGGGGTCGGATTAACAGCTCTTCTCTGGTGGCTTAGTAGTGAGGAGGAGGATGACGAATGAGTCAAGGTTGGGATAGGGTAAAGTCAAATCTCGATAACATAAATTATCATAAGAGTATAACTGTGCCTAAATCAGGTGTGCTGCCACCGACTGGTATTGATGGATTTGAAGAATCCATCGGCGAGCCGGAATTTCAGATAAGAGATATGAGAAAGAGGATCAATGGAACTGAAAGTATGCATGTAAAGGAATACGATGACCATTACGAGGTTCATAGGGACAGAGTTGACCCAAAATATGATCCATTGGGTCATTTGATCAAAGATTCTCCTGAAGTTCCAGTAGGTGTTGCAGCAGCAGTTGTGTCTGGATATGAAGCGGGAAAAAGTCACTACGATAAAGTGAAATACACTTCAGAACACCCTCTTCTAAAAGCTACTATTGTAGCTTTAGCATCAGGTACTGGAGTGGGCATCTTAACCTATCATGGTGTTAAGATTCTTAGGGAATTACTGGAGTAGACCCCTGACTACAGTATTCGCCTAAAACTTTAATCAAATAAGGACAGATCCATCCCTTAATTTATTGGTCTTCCAGTATAATAAATCATAATTAATAAAAGTCTTTAAGTAATAAATGAAAAGAAAAATTGGCTTTAGTTACAGAGATATTAGACTGAATATACGAAAACTTACAGCTTTCCAGTGTTTTATTTACCATAGAACGCGTTTTTAGGTATAGTAATTACCAAATAAGAAATACAGTCTAATCTTCCATCCATGTAATTGTTATGACGGGCGTTTTTCTTTTCAGAAATAATGTCAAATCAATTGTTTGATCATTTGTCTTCTCTACGGCCTCTATCAACTCCCTTGAAAGTTGGATTGCCTGCTCCCTATTTAATTGCATTCCAAAAGTTTCGTAATTCCAGTCAATTATTTCCTTTGGATAAATCTTCTCCACTTTAATATTAGGGCGAGCAGACTTTCTTGACATAAGTGATCAATACCAGCTTTATATTAAATTTTATCTAAAGCTCTATGGCAGCTTTAGGTTTTAAACCGGTCACTTTTGTTGGAGAGTATTCTTCTCACCGTTTGCCATCGATTCGATTTGTTTTTGGAAGAGCTTTCATTGTCCATAGTTTTGGTATGAAGGTAAATAATCTTATACCAATATACCTTTTAAATCTGTATGAAGATGAAAACGAGCATATCCATAGATAACGAGATTTGGATGGAACTCAAGAATCTTGCATAACAACGAGGTAAGGACATAAGCTCTATTTTAAAGGACGCTATCAAAAATGAGCTTTATTTAGATTTAGACAAATCCTTAATGAAATATTCCAGGTATTGCAAATCTGGGTTGGATTTTGAGCCAATTAAACCAAAGGATAAAGTTTCCGACATGATTAGAAGCATGAGGGAAGACCGAGAAAGCCGCATATCTTGACAGTAGTGCAATAGTAAAGAGGTGTGTGTATGAAACCGGATCTGATTTATTCGTACACAATACAATGACGCCTATCTGGGGGACGTTCTGCTTTCATTTAATGTTTAGAATATTTGAGAAGTTATTGGAGTATATGACAGGACCCATAGGCAAAAATGAATTACAAGTAAACAGTGCTTTGGATTTTCTTATTATCATGGTGGGATATTCTAATCACTATTGCCTCAAATATAAAATAATTCCCACAAACTTAATTAAATTGAACTCTATATTTATACTAAATGATTGAAGAAGCAAGAATAGATGAAAAAGGACGAATTAACATAGGACAAGAGACAAGAAGAAAATATGGAAGTACATTTTTTGTTGTAAAATTATCAGATGAGATATTGCTAATTCCGAAGCCAAAGGATCCTGTTGCAGAGCTTAGAAAGTGGGGAAAGGAACTTGAAACGGGCAAATTGACGCCGGGAGATATAGAGGTGC
>JAJZJZ010000059.1 GCA_021809755.1 Thermoplasmata archaeon | reverse complement strand
ATTTTTTCCCAATCCGAAAGAGTGGTTTGCCTCCATTTCTGTAATTTTTCATCTTCGGCCCCCTTAATTCTTGTTTGAATTTTCTCCAATTTTTTGTGATAATAGTTTTGCTCCTCAACCATAAAAAGATAAGTTAATCAATGAATATATTTTTTAGGTATACTTATTACGATCCAATCAAGAATGCGTTATGTATTCTCACGTAAATTCGTTTAAGGCCTAAAAATACCTGGATTCATATTCGTCCTCACTGAAATCTGTTTTCCAGAATCTGCCAGAGTTTTTAATTATAATCTCCGGAACCTCCTCAGAAGAAATTTTTCTTAGATAGACCCTGTTTCCCAGTTCCCTGAAGGAATGGTAGTCAAAAGGGCGATCAAGAATTTCAAGCCTTTTCTTATTTGTATTAATTCCTTCATTTACCTCTCTTTCTGTTTGCTCTTTCCATTTTTTGCTCATTACAGCGGGATCCCTCAATGTCCCTGTATGCCACACTTCACAGCATTCATACGGCTTGGTAGTCAAATAATGCGGTTTATTCTGAATCCCAAGTTTTCTCTTCCCAAATCTTACGTAGGATTCAAATTTCTTCCTGTTTTTCCATTCATTATGAATTAGATCCCCACCATCTCCCTTAAATGACCTAATTCCATAGGATAGTCGAAAATAGTAGGACGGAAACATATCGTTGATTATTTCCGTCAATGGATTTCCATAAAGATTCCTCATCTTTATTGCGTAAGCTTTTTTCCGATCGAGCCGAGAAGTATCTATTTTATGATTCAGAAATTCATCTATGTCAAGAGCCAGTCTCCAGTCAGTGCTGAGGAGATGCTGCGCTTCTGTCTTCCCTATAGTATAAAAATTAAAGCCAGTTCTTGGCACCTCATCCATCTCTTTTACTATTACGTTAGATGGTGTCTCGATTGAAAAATCACCATATTTTACCAGTGCAATCTGATCGAAGAACTTGGAATTCCACTGCAACCATAAATCTAAAGGAAAATCAAGTTCCTTCCAATTGGAAGTGGCAAATGCATATGCTCCTACTGTATCCACAATTACACATTCATTCGCTATATTTACAAATTTCCAATTGAGTTATTCCTTATACGATGCTATTTCTCAGGGAAATATTGTGCTGAGCTAATATCCCTTCTCCTTTGCAAATGCCATAAATGTTCGTACCCAGAGGTCTAAGCTCCCTATATCATATCTTTTTCCGTTTATTCTTTGCCCATAGATTTCTTGAGTTGTTAGCATCATGTTCAAAGAATCTGTCAACTGAATCTCTCCGTTCCTTCCGGGTTCTGTTACTTTAATGAAGTCATAGATTTCACTTTTTAATATGTATATTCCAGTAATTCCAAGATTACTCGGGGCATCTGCCTTAGTTGGTTTTTCTATGAACTTGTTAATTTTAAGAATTCCCGGTTCGGTTTCTTCTCCACCTACTACACCATAGTTTATTACATCATCATATGGAATCTCTTCGAGAGCTATCAGAGGCTTTGCAATCCTATAATAGGTTTCCAATAAATGACTTGTGACTGTTGAGGAATCAAATGATTGGTAGATTGTATCTCCAAGTAAAACCAAAAAATCCTCATCCCCGGTGAAATTTCTTGCATAACTTATGGCATCAGCAAGGCCCTTCTGTTCTTTTTGCCTCACAAAATAGATATCTGGAAAATCATATTCGCCATTAATGTCAAGTTCTTCATCCATCTTATGCCGATCAAAATAATTTATTATTGCCTCCTTACCTGCACCCACTATAATCAGTATCTCATCTATTCCAGAGTTTATAGCTTCACTAACAACATAATGAATTACGGGCTTGCTCATTATTGGCAACATTTCCTTTGGCTGTCCACGGGTAAGAGGATACAACCTTTTACCCATCCCTGCTGCTGGGATCACGCATTTCTTAATTCGTGGCATTTAGCCCTACCCCATAATCAAGTTTTACAGTTTTATCATCAATGATTCTTCTCAAATCTATGATGTGTTTATCCTTTACTCTTTTAAGAAAGTCTGAAAATGATGGCCACTCAGTTGCCACTATAACAAATTCAGACCACTCTAACGCCGTTTCTACTTCTGTAAATAAATCGATTCCATTAAATTGCGATGTCACTGGATCAAAGGCCTTGATGCTGTCATATCCCCTACGTTTTAATTCCATTATGAGCTCAACAGACTTACTCTCTCTGAGGTCTCCCGTATTTTCTTTGAAAGACAACCCCAGCACAATTATCCTGGAACTTTTGTCCGTAATTATTTTTTCGATCCTGTTGACAAGGGAACGGATGCGATCCTCATTATAATTTACTGTGCACTTGATTATTGACAATTCCACACCCACATCCTCGGCAAATGAGACTATTGCTCGGGTATCTTTTGGAAAGCAAGACCCACCATATCCAGGTCCAGCATTGAGAAACGCCCTTCCAATCCTTTTATCCATACCCATACCATCAGCAACTACTTTTATATCTGCTCCTGGAATTTTTTCACATAGATCAGCCATCTGATTAATAAACGATATTTTCGTAGCTAGAAATGCATTGCTGGCATACTTTATAAGTTCAGCATTCTCGTTTGTCGTCATAATTATCTTAGAATTAGTGAACGACCATATTCTTGAGAAATTTTCAACTCCCGCCCTACCTCCAATTACTATGCGATCTGGATTGATTGTATCTTTTACTGCATTTCCCTCTCTCAAAAACTCAGGGTTAGACAGGATATCTTTGTTTATTATTTCACTCAACATTTTTGCTGTTCCGGGAGTTACAGTACTTTTTATCACGATCATCGAGTTGGGATCTATTTCGTTTGCTTTCTTTCCAGATTCAATAACGTAATGAACATCAATCCGGTCATTAACGGTGGGAGTTGGAACACATATTATTGTATATTCGCTTCCCTTTATGGAATCATAGGAATTTGAAAATTCAATCATTTTTCGATTTTTCTCGATTAGAACTGAAAGCCCGGGTTCATAGATCGGCACCTCTCCTTCCTGAAGTCTCTGAATTTTTTCCCGATCAGTATCGATCCCTACTAAGTTATAGCCATTATCAGAAAGAACGGCCATTGTCACGAGACCTACATACCCCAATCCTACAACTGAAATTTTCACTCAATTACCACCCTTAAACCATCTTATTGTTCTCAACAGTCCTTTGTCAAGATCTACCGAAGGTTCAAAACCAATTAGTTTCTTCGCTAAATTTATATCTGCTGAACGCCTGGCTGGATCATCTACCCTTGATGGTTTATAAACTATTTTTGACTTTGACTGAGTTAGTTCTAAAATTTTTGCTGCAAGATCATTGATTGAAATTTCTTTCGTTGCCCCAATATTTAGGACCGTTCCAGAAAGGCCTTCCGTTGTTAAAAACTTCCATGTAGCAGTTAACCAATCGTCGATATACAGAAAAGACCTTGTCTGCCTTCCGTCTCCGAATATTATGATATCCTCGTCATTCAAAGCTGCTTTTACAAATCTAGGAATTACTCTACCATATTGCCCATCTTCCCTTATTCTTGGACCATATACATTGAATGGCCTCTGGATTCTCGTATCAATATGGTAATATCTGTGATAAGACATTATTAGAGCTTCAGAAAACCTCTTTCCCTCATCATAACAACTTCTTATCCCGTTAGGATTTACATAGCCATAATATGTTTCCGGCGTCGGTATAATACTGGCATTTCCATATACCTCCGAAGATGATGTATACATGAATATTGCACCGGATTTTCTTGCGATATCAAGAGCGTTTTGCGTTCCCCATGAATTTGATGATAATGTGTCCAGCGGATGATCAATATAATCCTCAGGTGAAGGCCTTGCTGCAAGGTGCACAATATATTTGTAGTCTTCCTCATCCGTGTAATTTTCAACTTTTGCCTTTGTGAATTTTACACCATTCTGAATATTCAATCTTTCCATCGTCGATAAGTCATCAATTACTGTCACTTTAAACCCGTTTTTCAAAGCAAAGTCTGCCAAATGAGAGCCTAAAAAACCGTTTCCACCAAAAATTAGTATACTATTACTCACGCATCAAAATTATTTAGAAATATTAATAAGTATTGCTATTTGTGAATTCGATCGCCAACTATGAGGTCATGGTAACTTCTGAATGCTCTAATTCTAGAAGATTATCTGATCTTTTTTATTATGCCACTTCATTTGGTGCTAGTCACATATCTTTCCTTATTTGAGAATTTCACAAACCGAATTTAACACGTTCTTCATTCATCAATGTGTATAAAGTACTCTCCTACTTAATTATTTCTTTTGGGAAATTTATAATTCTCGTACCAGTATTGAATCAATCAACTAGAAAATTCAATTGTAGGTTGTTATTTAAAACATTTATGCTTAATTCCCGATTCCTCTTCAATTTGTCATTTCCATTTCGAGTTACCACTCATAGTTGTCTTTATTATTCAATCATCAGAAGATCATAAGAAAATAAATAGTATAAGATAATAGGGAATCATGGGATTCTTCAAAAAGGAAATTGATATTAACAGCAATAAGGATCTGCAATCGCTCGTGAATGATTTTTCATCATACTTGAAAGAGCAAAATTGGAAAGTTCAAAGTAATGTAACCGATGACAAGGCAATATTACAGGCACAAAAACCGGGCATACTCAGAGATCTGATTGCCGCGGACAGAGCATTGACATTTGTTTTCGAAAAAAATCAATCCGGCGGGTTCCATGTTACAACAGGAGTCGGAAAGAAAGCTGAAAATCTAGCAATCACTGCAATAGAAGTCCTTCTTCTTTCTGAAATATTTATATTTGTCGATATCCCCGAAATTCTATTTGCTGAGGTAGTGGAAAAGGACTTATTAAAACAACTTGAAGCAATTGCGATGTAATGGAGTAGTTAGTCCTACTTTTTCAATTTTTATCGCTACTTTTTGAAGAAATTATCTTAATCTTCAGCGGGACTTAATTACGTGTAAATGTGTGGATATAAACATGTTACATTTTCTGCTTGTCAAGTAAGCGGAAAAACGCAAAAATGAACTGACAGTCATATGTAAACGATGATAGAAATGAACCAAAAAATAAAGTAAATTCAATTCTTAATTTGTACTTGAATATATCGGACTAATCGGCATAACTCTTTCCTCAATATTTTATCCATCTCAACGAACATGCTCTTGCACTCAATCTCCATGTTGAGAGCAGTGACGCAATATACTGGTAGTTCTTTGATCCAGAATTTCATATCTGAAGGTAACGATGTTATTCCTTATGACTAAATGTTCCCTTATAGCCTGTTCAGCAAGATTGTCTATCTAGTTCATTCCCGGGTATAAGAGACAGATGAATCATGAACCGATATCGTTCCTGATGTATTCAATAGGTTTGTGCAGTTCTCTGCAAGGATCGTAGTATTTAACGAGATCTCAAGTCCTCATATCAAATGCAATTTTCATGGCTTTTCTCTAATTCATGTTTTCCGATTTCAATGACTCCTTCAGTTCCCTGAACATGCTGTAAATCTCATCTGGAGGTTCTTTACGATTATCTTGTACCATACATAATTATTATATACCATCGAGAATACTTTTCAGTTCAGAATTATAATCTCTCTGTCGCCAACCTGGCAAGAAATATCATTGATGAAAGCAACACAAGTACTAAAATTACAACCATTTCCAAATGGGTTTAACCTCTACACACTTCTCTCACACATGAAACTCATCTTCCTGGTTATAGGTCATTATGATACTTTTTTCAAGGTTAAAAAATAACATAGCCTCTATAAGACTTTCTAGCTCTCTATCCTTGTTGTCATCGGTTATTTCGTAACAAACCTGAATTGTCATATCGATTCTCTTATTCTCCATTACAACAAAATCACATTCCTTTTTCCCCTTGAAATAGTAAATGTCATGATATTTTCTATGAAGGGCTAAATCACCAGATTTTCGAACATTCTTCCCTTATCAGATGACAGCGACGTGAAATTGCATAAGACAAGTCCGTTGTCAATTGTGTAAATCTTTTTTTCATTGACTGCCTGTTTTTTTAAGGAGTAACCAAATTTTTGCACTGTAAAAAAGAGATAACTATCCTCCATATAGGATATATATGAAATTGGAGTGTTTACTGAGCCAAAATTAAACAATTTCTTTAAGGAATTATATGAAAATCCATTTGACACGTTCCCAAGAAGGTATAAGGCTAGATTCTGGAGTGACTTCGCATCCCTTATATTGTGCCTTGCAACTATATTCCTGTAAAATACATCAAGAAGAAGCTTCTGAAGAATTGAATTCTGCCCATATTTTAGATATTGAGGTAAACCTCCATTTTGAAAATATTCATCGAATGCCTGTAGCTTTCTTTCTTTTTTAGAAAAACTCAACCATTCTGTAAAGGAAAAAGGGGTCAGTTCAATGTTAATGTGTCTTCCTGTCAATCTCGTTCCAAGTTCTCTGCTTAGCAGTGAAGCATTGGGACCAGTAATGAAAAATTGCTTTCCCTTATCTAACATAGACCTTACAAAAATCTCCCAGCCATTTATATTCTGAATTTCGCCAAATATATAAAATTTGGATGAACCATATTCTTCAGCCATAATCTGATTTAATTTTTCAAAATCTGCAAGTTCAATATCAATAAGTCTTGAATCCTCAAAATTGAAATAATAAAAGTCTGGTAATTTAGTTTACAGCTGCTGAAGTAGTGTGCTTTTTCCCGCCATCCTTATTCCCGATATGATTACTGCATAGGGTAAATTAAGAGGCATTTGATCTAGAATCTCCCTGTTTACACTGTTCCGTGTCGAAACTATCTACTGTCTCTGTTCTTTTACTATACTTTTAATGTGTCTTTTAAGATCACAATTTAACATGTTTTATTATTATTTTGAACTTCTCATTACGAATGAGAACTATTGTTCATTAGTATTGATCAATATCATTACCAGTATACATCTCTAAATTTTTAAAGAAATTTTCTATATTTAAAAATAGGAATATTCCGGGATACTTGATAGTATATTGAATCAGCTGGAAAGTTGAAAGGGCCCTGCACAATTAAGATTTGAAGAGTTGAAAATATGCAGGACCAATTGAACGTAGCGAAAGAGATAATAAGTACTTCCCGAAAGATCAAAGGGACGGAAAGAGACAGATAATGGAATGGTTTTTCAATGACGTCGTTTATAAAGACGCTATAGTTCAGCTCGCATCCATGCCCTATAAGGGTAAAGAAGAAAGGAAAAGAACATGGCATCCATGAATAATCATCTAAGTTATTGAACACAGTTTAAATTTGCTGAATTAAAAACGGTCTTCTTTATACACATATTGCAGGATATTATATGGATGCT
The DNA here is from genome assembly GCA_021809755.1 of Thermoplasmata archaeon. GTDB lineage: Archaea > Thermoplasmatota > Thermoplasmata > Thermoplasmatales > Thermoplasmataceae. The sequence goes on along the minus strand of JAJZJZ010000059.1, from coordinate 2,553 downwards.
ATGATGATAAAATTTAAATTACGACCTCATGGGTCAAGCTCGGAATTTGCTGCATCCCCCCCACTCACACTAACGTCGTCATGTAAATGTGACCAAAAAAACTTTTTTCATTACATCTAATATCACAGGAAATTCTTATCCCTCATTTTCTTACATACCCATCCTACTGGTCTCTCCTTTTCCATTTCTTTAATTGCTTTATCGTCCATTAATTTGTAAATAAACATCTCCTCCCTGCTATTGTGCTCTCTTAAAATTTTATAAATTTCATTTGCGTATTTTTCAATTTTATCGGATTTACCATTACCCAGGTCTGCATGTATCATACTGAACAACTTCCACAATGCTGCGTGCTCGGTTTGAAACCCTGCAATTTCTAATCTTAAATTCTGCATTTTAGCCATTGCTGGAAAAATGTATTCCTCTTCTTGAAACATATGATTTTTGAGGTGGTTTTCTAACTCGTCAAGAAGATCAAGATCAAGTTCACCTCCCTCAATCTGCTCAATTATCTCTCTCATTTTCATTTGTTCAATGATATGATCATCTTCGAAGTCTTTCTTGACCTTCATGCTATTGGAATAGTTTGTTAAGATAAATAACATTAACCTTATATTTTAACCCGGAACACACTTTTAATCTATTAACATTTCAATATTTCACTGAAATTTAGTTGTGATCGATTATACCGATTCATAAACTTTAATGACCTCTTTTGCCCAATTATCGTACCTTTTTATGTATTCGTCTAACCCTTGCTTTTTTGGAGAGTGAATACATTTTAGGAACGATTCTTTGTTATTGTAATAATATGGCATATCTCCCATTGTCTCCTTAAAAACTGTTAAGTCATTCAGTACTGGTTGAGTGTTAAGGAGCATTGCTTCCATTGGAGGTAGACCCTGACCTTCGTTGACTGTATTAAATACAAAATAATCCGCATATTTCATATAATCTGCAACAGTGCCTTCGTCCCTGTAACCTAAATACACGACATTTTCCGGTTTAATTTTCATGCATTCCTCATAGTATTTCTTATAAGTGACACCACCAATATGATAAAGTGTAATGTTGTCCTCATTTCTTACATAATTATAAAGTACGTCGAACCTTTTTCTTATTCCAAATTCACCTAAAGTAAAAAGATGTATTTTTCCGTCGTTTGGATATGGATTATTTCCTGAAGGGTTCATTTTTCTTACCGCACTTGGAATTACATGTATTTGATCCTCTTTTATATATGGCAGTAAGGTTTCCTTGACTACATTAGTCTGCACTATTACGGTTTTATCCTTTATTCTATTTAAAGCGCTAGTATAAAACCTTTTCAATCCAGGGGATAAATTGTAAAGTTCAGGATAAACGAGTGGCATGATATCGTGAACAGTGACTATATTTGTTCTCGAACTCAATAACCAATGTGATGTGGAATGTACGACCTTTGTGTTGAACCTTTCAAATTTCATTAAGAACTCTTGACTAATCCAACCCCCAACTGGTTTACCCCAAATATGAATTTCTATTTTTTTCACTGGATGAGGGTGAATAATGATTCCTTCCTTTTGAAGATCCTCCATTAAATTCATTGAGTACCTCAAGATTCCCTGCATTGTCTTGCTTCTTGCAAATATAAGGCTGACTTCCATTTATCTTGTATATCTTCATCATTATTTAGAATGTGGGACTCCAATTCATTGAAATAATAACTTTAATCATAAGGATTGGAAAGTAAAGGGAAACACCATATTGTAAGATTAATTATGTGCTGTTGCATAACAATAATTATGCAAAAATCTCACCCTGCAAATTTAATTGAATTCAAGAATGTATCACCATATTTTTCTATTATCTCTGTTTGCATTGTGCTTATTTTTCTAATTTTCGGTCTTCTGGTGCCACTTTACATATATCCAAAGTATTTTCTGGATAATTTTTTATATTTTTTTCCCTATCCCTTGATCGTAGTATTTTTTGTCGCCTATAGATTTACTGTATACAGAAAAATGGCGACAATAGAGGTTCACAATGACACAATCATAATTGTTAGACAAAATGGTAGAACGACAGTACCGATAAAAAATATTAAAACCATTGAGATGGGAAAAGAACCATACAAGCGTCTGATAATAATAACCACAAAGAACGATTTGAAGATTGGCCTCTTCAATAGAAAAATTAGAAGGGAAAGAAAGGATCTGTTCAATTTATTATCTTCAAAATTAAGAGAATCGCAGTAAGTAAATTCCTTAAGGATAGGTGCTTAGCATAAAAATAAATTGAAACACTCCATGTTGCCTATTAAAAAAATACTTGATAAGACAAGGACACATCAACTTTCAGAATTAACAGTACCTATAAAATAAAGTCAATATGAGAATATACTCATAATTGAGATAAGAATATTTAAATATCATTACGTGAGATAGGTATGGCATATGTCTATACATAATGTCAATAATATTTAAATACACCTTTGAATATAGAGTATTGGTGTTTCCATGATATCAGACTCAAAGGACATCAAGATAACCCTGCGTATTTCGGAGGATGATC
>JAJZJZ010000058.1 GCA_021809755.1 Thermoplasmata archaeon | reverse complement strand
TGCATAAACGAGGCAGTTATCCATTCAAGGCAGATATCAAAGGTTCGAAGCTTCAAAGTTTATGTTGATGACAATTTCATAGATAAAACGAGGGCTGATGGTATAATCATTGCAACGCCAATGGGTTCAACCTCCTATTCAATGAGTGCAGGAGGTCCAATAATTCTTCCTTCAGCTGAGGCAATGGTGTTATCATTTATTGCTCCAGTTACCCTCAGGATAAGGCCCATGGTGGTTTCATCAAATTCCACTGCAATAATTGTAATGGGTGGTACAAATGAAGAAAGCATTATAATCCTAGACGGACAGGAGGAAATTGATATTAAGTCCGGAGACAAGGTTGAGATAAGGAAGTGTGAACAGGCGGCCAAATTTATAACCATGAGGAGAAATTTCTTTACAAAATTCAGGGAGAAACTGTTGAAAGATGTGGTCAATTAGAAGAAGAGTAATAAGGATGGTAATGGAAGCTTCACTTGATAGTCTTCCTAAGGAGTTTGGAGCATTTCTCAGGGCTGAAAATAAGGTCATATTTGAGATTGCCATATTGCCAGGAACAATTCAGGGCGATTCTCATACAATTTTTCAACTTTATAACAAACCCATAGATTTCAGTATAGTAGGCACAATACATTCTCATCCATCTGGTGTTATATCACCCTCTGATGCAGATCTCCATATGTTTTCAAATTCAGGACCGATTCATATAATTGTAGGATACCCTTTCAAAGAATACTCTTTCATAGCATTCAACAGAAAGGGAGAAGCAGAAAAAATAGAAGTAATTGGTTAAAGGGTTAAATTCTCAGGGCCAACATATTCTGCAGCCGGCCTTATGATTTTATTGTTATTGACCTGCTCAAAATAGTGTGCATTCCAGCCATATATTCTTGATGCAGCAAATACTGGAAGATAGAAACTTTCTTCGATGCCAAGGAATTTCATGAGAATTGCCGCATATAGATCGACATTAGCCGGAAGGTTCTTCTTTTCCCATAGATAATCTTCCACCGCTTCAGCGGCCTGAAACAGATCATAATCAGGAGCAATTTTCTTTAGTTCGCCCTTGACAAATTGTGCTCTCGGATCTCTCTTCTTATATACACGATGACCAAATCCCATTATTTTTTCGCCCTTCAAAATTTTCTCATCCACAAAATGCTTTGCATCATCCTTAGATTTAATCGATCCAAGATATTCAAGAACCTCTGAATTGGCTCCACCGTGAAGGGGACCCTTAAGTGTCGCCAATGCTGAACAGACAGCGGATATTGGATCTGCCAATGTGGATGCAGCAACTCTCAATGCAAAGGTTGAGGCATTGAATTCATGTTCCATATAGAGTATCATTAGTTTCTGGAATGATCTGGCATTCTCTTTATTCTTTCCATTGGATATCATGGAAAAGAATGTTTCAGAATAGCCGTTTCCTTCTCCATCTCTAAATGGTTTCCCTTTGAACGCGTTATATGTATCAGAAGAAAGCTGTGGAATAATCGAATCCATCTTCAAAAACAATCCCTGTTGTTCCTTTTCCGTGTATGGATAAAGCGAGATCATTGATCTGATGTTTCTCATTATGTCTTTTTCCCTGTTGATCTTCATGATTTCTCTAACTGAGGAATCTATTTTCATATTGTTGTGAATTGTCTCCTTAAATCTTGCGGATTCAGCTTCACTTGGGAGCTTACCGTTAATTATTAGAAAAGCGGTATCCTCAAAGCTCTTCTTCTCAGCAAGATCTATTGCCTTATATCCTCTGTAAAGTAAATCTCCTGCATTGCTTGTTGTTGCTATTGCAGTCTTATCGACCACTACATTTTCCAATCCTTTTGCCACTTTTACAATTTCAGCCATTTTATCACCTTATTTTACTCAATTCACTATCCTCTTTTCCATATTCGTCATACCCGATTAGGTCGTAAAAATCTCTTCTGGTCATTAAACGTTCCATGAAATTTTTCTGAGTTCCATATTTGTACAGGTCATTGTAAATTCCTTGTACATTTTTCATCATGGCTCTGAAAGCCGTTAATGGATATATCACTATTGCATATCCCATAGATTTAAGTTCGCTGAAGGAGAGGAGAGGACTCTTTCCAAATTCCGTCATGTTTGCAAGAAGCGGCACTTTTACCTTCTTTGCAAATTCTCTAAATTCAGATTCAGATTCAAGGGCCTCAATAAATATTGCATCTGCCCCGGCATTCATGTATTCTCTGGCTCTTTCTATGGAGGCATCAAACCCTTCCACACTTCTGGAATCTGTTCTAGCAATTATTGTAAAATCTTTATTTTTTTTGGAAAGTGAAGCGGATCTTAATTTTTTATTCATGTCATCAATGGATATGAGTTCTTTTCCATCTAAGTGCCCGCATCTCTTCGGTAAAATTTGATCCTCCAGATGGATTGCGGACACACCAGCCTCTTCCATCATTCTCACAGTGCGGGAAACGTTTATTGTTTCTCCAAATCCAGTGTCACAATCCACAATTAGAGGCATTCTTGTCACTCTTATTATTCTCCTCGCCTCTTCTACCACTTCGCTTAGTGTTGTCAGGGAAATGTCAGGATATCCCATGTTGGCGGCCACTCCTGATCCAGATAGATATGAAACCTTAAATCCGGATTGCTGAGCTAGGATTGCAGAAATTCCGTTGAATACTCCTGCTGCAAAGCAACCCTCTTCATTCATTATTCTCCTGAATTCTCGCGGACCCAGATTGATATTATCCCTAAGAATGGACATTGGAGATTACCTCAATGAGTTCATCCACGCCCCTATTTTCCATTGAACTGCAGAATTCTTTTAGTTCTTTCGCGCTATCTCTGCTCATAACGCGTTCTCCCTTTGCAATTACATCGTCCCAGGTGTATGGTTTTTTGTAATGTCCCTTTGGAACAATGAGCTCTTCTTCATATGTCCCTTTGTCTGTCTTAATCGAGATTTTAAAAGGAAGATTTTCAGGGTATAATTTATCGTATTCTTTCGTTACCTTGAATTTCATCTTTTCAATCAGTGAAAGAATCTTCTTGTCATTGAGGAAGTTATCATCAAACGATGACGGGTTCGGTTCTCCATTCACTAAGGTATATGCAATAATATAGGGCATACTGTGATCTGCAGTTTCTCTGGTTTTCGGTTTAAGTTTTTCCGGATCCTTAATAATTATCGTATTTGCAACAGTGAAAGTTTCAACATCTATTGATTTAATTGTTCCTTCAATCTTCTTCCTGATTGATAGTGAAGCTTCAGCAGCGCTCATTGCGTGGTATTCTACCGGGAAATTCTTTATCATGGTTTTTCCCACATGGCTATTATCCAGAGATAAGTCAAAGGTTCCTGATACCTGCTTGAAAAACCCCATCTCTCCCTCAAAAACTGGAGACGGTCCGGAAAAACCATTTCTAGCTAGAAGTGCCCCGAATAGACTATTCCTGCATGCATTTGCAGCCGTAGCTCCTTTCCACATGCTAAGTTCTCCCGCCCTGGTTTGTCTCATACTTATATTGTTGTTCAAACCTATATTGATTGCATTGGCGTATTTGTCTCCAGTTAATCCCATTAAATGTGCAATTCCTGCGGCAGAAGATATACTAATATAAGTAACATGGTCCCATCCCCTGTCTCTAATGGATACCTGATCAGATAAACTGCAGACAACCTCATATGAAATATTTGCGGCGACCAGAACATCCTTACATGATTTTTCTGTTGCCTCGGCAACAGCTATAAGTGGAGGTATATTGTCTGATGGATGTAGGGCTTCCTTCGAAAGGTAGGTATCGTTATAATCAAGATATCTTGTCATGGTTCCATTTAGGAAAGCGGCTACATCCGAAGATGCTTTTTTCCCGGTAAAGAAGACAGTGGAATTCATGCTGCCTGAACTGGGTAGTAAAGATTTTATTCCAATTTTGACAGGTTCCACATTTCTGGCTCCATATGATGTGATTATGATATCCGCGATCCTCTTTTTAAGTTCTTCACTGTTTTTATCAGGAATTCCCTTCTCAGAAATTTTTCTTGAGAACTCCTCTATTCTCGAAACTATCCTGTCCATTGTTCCATATGCCAATGAATATTATAAATTTACAATGACTTTAAATATGGTTGTTGAAGGGTGGATGAAATTTTTCATGTTTAGTAAATAGGGGATTTCTTAAGTTATTTGTTAGGGTTCTTCTTTGATGCAGCACGAATTGTACATAAGCACGGACAGAAGATTTTTCCTTGAAAAGGGACGGAACGTTAATGATCCACTGTTAAAAAGGGATTCGGTAGATGATATGTGGAAAATTAATACTGTTAATAAAGAAGATGCAAGGAAACATCAGTACATAGTTCCATGGTTTCTGGAAATTGTTAAACAATCTATTGAGGAGAACTTAAATGTCGCGGTAAGGGTTCTTGATCCTTCCATATCCAATATAGGTATGCTTGGAAAGCCAATTATTTATATAATTCCAGAGGTAAAGCTTAAGTATGGTTTTGATTCGCCCCAAAACAATGGTTCCACAACAATTCTCACAGGAGAAGTTGATAAGTCATCAAATCATGAAAAGTTCACAATGATTTCAGGTTACATAGGTGACAATAATACAAACAGCATCATAAGAAAGGCAGATTTGGGATTAAGAGACATATCTACAGAAATTATTAGTGAACTCATGAACTCTAGAAAAATGGAGAACCTGAAATACTGATACACCATTAGGGATAAAAACAGAGAGCACCCTTGAGCGATCACGGTGTATTAAAAACGATTGAAAATATCGGATTTCCCGTGATACGATATATATAAATATATTCAATGCTTACCGCTCCTTGTTTGTTCCGGTGAGGAAATGGAAGACGGCGATTTTGTAAAAATAGACTTTGAGATGAGACTTGGAAACGAGAAGAAGCTAGTGGCAACCAATGAAGAAAAGCTAGCAAAGGACAATGGGATATATGATCCGGAGACTAAGTATAAGGAAACCACTCTTATTATTGGTTCAGAGGGAATATTTAAAGAGATTAATGAATCATTGAAATCTTCAGAGGTTGGAAAAGAAGTTGAGGTTGAAATACCAATGGCAAACGCTTACGGTGTGAGAGACCCCAATAATATCAAAGTACATACAATGAGGGAGTTCCAGAAAAATAAGATTGACCCGGTACCCGGACAGGAAGTTAGAATTAACAACAGGAGGGGAAAAGTTATCTCAGTGAGCCCCGGGAGAGTTTTGGTTGATTACAATCATCAGTGGGCTGGAAAAGATGTTTTCTACAAATATACAGTAAAGGGAAAATTGGAGTCAGAGAATGACAAGATCAGTGCCATAATAGACATGAGCTACTCGAAAGGAGTTGAAAACTTTAAAATTTCAGCTTCGGAGTCTTCTGCAACAATAACAGTACCAGAGGAAGCAAAATTTGACATAGAATGGCTTGATGCAAAGTTCAGAATCATTGATTTGATTAGGAAGCACCTTCCTTCGTTTAAGGTAGTAATATCTGAAGAATATCTTCCAAAACCTGTAGAAGAAAAAGCAGAAGAAACCACTACAGAAACTCATAAGGAAGAAACGGATAAAGAAGAGAAAAACAAAGAATAAATACCACAATAATTTTTTTCATTTATACACATGAACAATGTTGAGAAGATTACTACTGTAATTCTTGTAGAACCTGAATATCAGGGGAATATTGGTGCAGTTGCCAGAGCCATGAAAAACACTGGTTTTGAAAAACTTTTCATCGTTGGTAGGAGAACAATAGATGATGAAGCAATATCAAGAGCGAGAGACGGGGTAGATCTTCTTCTTAATGCAAATTTTTTTAATTCATTGAAGGAAGCCATAGAAGGATTTGATATAGTTGTAGGTTCATCGTCAGTAACAACATCGAACTTTAAGAAATTTAGGAGAATTCCAATAACGCCAAAGGAACTATGGCAAACTTATGGTAATGGGAAAAAGAAAGTTGCACTGGTATTTGGAAGAGAAGGGGATGGACTCAACAACGAAGAGATTTCCATGTGCAATGTCTTTATTCATATCCCTTCGTCGAAGGAATATCCTGTTTATAATCTGTCGCATGCGGTCACAATAGTTCTTTACGAGGGCCTTGTTTACAAAGGAAGTGAAGAGGTTAAGGAACCACTTGCCACTGGGGAGCAGACACATCTCATGGTGGCAAAAACAATTGAAATAATGAAAAAAACCAATTATCCCGAATATAAAATCGAGAATACGGCGGTCATGTTGGAGAGATTGCTTACCAGGGCGAACTTGACCGAACACGAATTTTATAAAATTATGGGGATCATAAAAAAGATAAATCTGAGAGTGAGCGATGAAGATGAGAAATCCTACTGAATGTTTGATGAAGGAACCGAAAATGTTTATTAGGCTCTCACCATTTAGCTTTTACTTCTGTTGATTAAAATGTCACTAAAAACGCAAAGGAAAACAAGCTATGTATTAAAGGACACAGTGGACGAACTTGGAAAGATCTCAAGAGAAAGCAAATCCGCTCTCTGGAGAGATATAGCCTATAGGCTAACAAGACCAAGCCGTGTAATGAGCCAGGTCAATTTGGGAAAGATTTCAAAAATGATTTCGGACGGAGAAACAATCGTTATCCCTGGAAAAGTTCTCGGAAATGGTTATTTCAATAAGAAAATAACAATATCCGCACTCTACGCAAGTGAGAGTGCATTGAAGAAGATCAAGGATTCCGGATCACAATTCATAAGTTTGAGGGATCTCGCTGCAGAGAATCCAAAAGGAAGCAATCTGAAGATTATCGGGTGAACCAATGAAAGTTATAGACGCATCAAACAGTGTATATGGAAGATTGTCAACAAAAATCGCCAAGGAACTGCTTAACGGAGAAGAAATAGTTATCATAAATTCAGCAAGTGTTGTCGTTACAGGGAGCAAAGAATCAGTTTTAAAACGATTCAGGGCAAGGAGAGATATAGGAAGTGTAAGAAAGGGACCGCATTATCCACGAAGTCCAAACGCAATTCTTAGAAGATCAATAGGACAGATGCTTCCAAAGAAAACGACCAGAGGTAAGGAAGCCTTAAGCAGATGCAAGGTGTATAATTTTGAACCAAAATTGTATAAAGAAGCAAAGAAGGAAAGGATCGATGGAGCCGACAATTCAAAGATGAGTGGATTTGTAACACTTCTTGAAATTTCTAAGCACCTTGGTATAGAGGTGAATCAATGAAAAATAATACCATAATTATGACCTCCGGAAAGAGGAAGACGGCAGTTGCCAGAGCCTACACCAGAAAGGGAAACGGAAAGATAACAATTAATGGGGCGCCTGTTGAGTTCTATCCGATCCCATTATTGAAGGAAAAGTTAATCGAGCCCCTATCTCTCATAGGAGATAAGGCAAACCAGATTGACATTGAAATCAATGTACAGGGAGGAGGAGTAACCGGTCAGGCCGATGCTTCAAGGACTGCAATGGCTAAGGGCATAGTTAAATTCTTCAGCAATGATGCGGAACTTGAGGAAACATACAGAAAATATGACAGAACACTTCTTGTCAATGATATCAGAAGGAAACTTCCGAAAAAGCCTATGGGTCGTGGAGCCAGAGTTAAAAGACAGAAATCTTACAGGTGATCTAAGTTGATTATACCTGTTAGATGCTTTAGCTGTGGAAAAGTGATCGGTTCTAGTTACGATAAGTTCAGTAAGATGATGGCTGAAATTAGAGAAAAGGGTCGAGAGCCCACACCTGAGGAAGTATCAAAAGCAATGGATTCACTTGGACTAGATAGATACTGTTGCAGAAGAATGATCATGTCACACACAGATCTCATAGATGAAATTCTCCCCTTCTCATAATCTTCCAGAGGGGACCGTGGGGTAGCTTGGTATCCTACCAGCTTGGGGTGTTGGTGACTTGTGTTCAAATCACAACGGTCCCATAATCACTTTTAGTTTATTTTTAGTCTATCTCTCACTCATGCTTGAATAAGGGTAGGTTTTTGGATCCCTTTTCTTAATTGAACTTTTTCGCATATGTTAAAATTATGATGTAAAGCTAACTATTGAATTAATATGCATTCTCTGTTAAGCTCATCAAGGGAATTAAAACCGGATAAGGCCAGTTGAAGCGACAATTCGCCCATCAATGTGGTAAAGAGTCTTTGAACTCCTTCTCTTCCAGCAGTAGCTAGAGCGTAGGCATAGGGTCTGCCGATCATAACACCCGTTGCTCCAAGGCTAAATGCTCTCATCACATCAGCTGCGCCTCTAATCCCGGAATCAATGATTAATCTTCCTTTGTAACTCTCGTTCATCGTAATTTCATTTAAAGCATCGATTGTTGATATTGCTCCATCAACCTGCCTTCCGCCATGGTTAGAAACAATTACACCATCGGCTTTATGCTCAAAGGCCAATTTTACGTCAAGAGGTGAAGTGATACCCTTGATGAACAGCGGGAGTTTTGTCCACGATCGTATTTTGTCGAAATAGTTCCAGTCAAAACTGGGATTAACATATATGGAAAGCCATTCCTTGACTGCTTCCATCATATCTTCCTTTGGGTTTTTCTTTAATCTTTTTCGGAAATGCTCATCAGTAATGTAATTTCTTATGCCGTGTCCCTGCATAAAGGGAAGATATGCGTTCTGAAGATCTTTTTCTCTCCAGCCTAGCATTGTTGTATCCACTGTGACAATTATGGCCCTATACCTAGACTTCTCAGCTCTTCTCACGAAACTCTTCATAATTTCAAGGTCTTTTCCGGGATACAATTGAAACCACTTTTCAAGATTGGGTGCATTTACTGCTATTTCTTCAATACTGCTTGAGGCAACTGTAGAGAGGCAATAAATTAATCCAAGAGCCTCCGCTGCCTTTGCTCCTGCCAGATCAGCATCTTTTCCAACTATGGACATTGCACCCAGAGGTGCAATGATAAATGGACTCTTATATTTCCGACCTAGAATTGAGGTCTCTATTGATGAATTCTCAACATTTCTTAGGTATCTGGGTCTTATCCTGTAACTATTCATTCTATGTTCGTTATGTTCAAAGGTAGAATTATTTCCAGCAGAACCCTCAATGTACCACCATGCATCATTTGGGAGCTTTTCACTTGCAGCCTTCCTCCATTCCTCAATACTTATGGGCAATTCTCTGTCTTCATCAGTTCCGAGATATCGCTTCGTTTCAAATTCATAGCCATAATTCACCATTTAAAAATAAATAAATTAATTTATATTATAAATTTTTGCAAAAGTTAAGATAATAAAGTAAAGAGCAAAACTAATTCAACAGAAAAATCAGATTAAATTTGCTTTGATATAGATGTTGAAAAACGGAAGAAAAATTAAAATGACGTTTCATATAATTTATAATATGAGCAGATGTTCACAAATGTTTTGTATCATGGTCATGATGAATTTTATTGTTAATTCTTAAATCTTATCAAATTCAAACCTTTCCAGTTCTTTCGGATTAGCCAAAATTACATATGGATCATAGCTTTCCAAAATATCCCTGTTTCCAGATCCCCACGTCACCCCAAATACCTTAACCTCTGCATCTCTGGCTGCCATTATATCATAGGGTTGATCACCAATGTATACGCACTCACTGTTTCTCACATTCAATCTCTTCATAGCTTCCAGAATAGGTTCCGGATTTGGTTTATGTTTATCTGTATCTTCATGCCCAACGATGAATTCAAAATATTGGCTCAACCTCGTTGATATGAGCATCCTCATGACTATTTCTTTGCTGCTCGAAGAAACAATGGCCAATCTATGCTTTTTGCTCAAGAAACGAAGCATATCTTCAATTCCTTCATATGGCTTCACATCATCTATTGTTTCAATGAAGTGATTGGTTGCCTCCTCAAATATCTCCTTACCAGTTTCCTGAAACCATTCCTCAAGGATTTTGTTGGCAGGTCTACCCAATAAGCTCTTACTCTCTTTAT
>JAJZJZ010000007.1 GCA_021809755.1 Thermoplasmata archaeon | reverse complement strand
TCAGCAAGATCAGACCTTCTACCCAAGGAATATATAAGGTCCTTTGAAAGACTACAGGACGATGTTCCACCTGCACCATTTAATCTTGCAAAGGAGATAATTGAAAGGAACTTGGGGAAGATCGAAGATGTTTTTGACTCCTTTGATAAAGATGCAGTATCAGGTGCATCACTTGGTCAGGTTTACACTGCCTATTACAAAGAAAAAAAGGTTGCTGTAAAGGTTAACAGACCAAATGTGGAAGTGATCTTGAAAAGGGATATAATCATCCTTGAAAAGTTACTGAGATTTGTTAAGGGAAGGGTTGAATTCTTCCTATACTCCGGAATAAGCAATGTTTTGAAAGACTTTAGGAGAAGAGTTTTTGACGAAATGGATTATCGAAAAGAGGCAGCAAATGCCGAACGAATAAGAATAAATGTCTCCGGAAGAGAGAAGCTGCTCATACCCGGAATAATTAGTGAACTCTCCGGGCAGGAAGTAATGGTCATGGAGTTTGTTCAGGGAACCAAGATTACCGATATAAAAACATTAAGAGAAAAGGGCATTGATCTTAAGGAGCTTGCTTTCCGTCTGGATATAACATTTCTCAGAATGCTTCTAAGAGATGATATATTCCATGCAGATCCACATCCTGGAAATCTGTCAGTGCTGGATGATGGAACCCTTATTATGTACGATTTTGGAATGGTAGGAAGTCTTGATACCCAAACCAGATTCTCCCTTCTTTCCCTTTATGACGGTCTAACCCGATCAGATATAGATCAGATTATTGATTCTCTCTTATCGTTAAAGGCATTATCGCCAGCAGCAAACCGTGGAGTTATTAGGAGAAGTATAGAGATTGCAATGAGCGGACTTTCCGGAAAATCTGCTGAAGAAAGTGAGATTAGGGAACTCTTGGAAATTGCTAACGGAGTTGTGTTTGAATTTCCATTCAGGCTTCCACGGTCCCTTGTACTTTACATGAGAATGTCATCACTTCTGGAGGGCATATGTCTTACCCTAGACCCGGAATTTAAGTTTGTGAAGGTTCTCCGGAAACTGTTCATTGATGAAGGTCTTTTATACGAGCTTTACAAGGGGCAGATCGATGACTTCTTTAAAAAAGCAATTGTAAATCTCGAGAATGGCCTTGAAGTTCTGCCACTGCTGAAGAGGAAACTTGAAGCAGAAGATGTTGAGACAAGAGAAATGAAAGATAGATCAATACCCCTATCATTATTCTCGGGATTCCTCTTTATTGGTGGCATTTATCTCTTTGAAAAAAATGAATTCTATGGCTTTTTAGCCATTGTAATCTCTTTTGTTATGTTTGGCGTGAGTCTTAGAAGTAAAAAATAAAATTACTCTATTTTGACCGATTTTATTCCCTTTGCAGGGACTCTTACTACAAGTACGCCATTCTGGTATTTGGCTGAGAGTTGAGAGTTTTCATCTATCTCGGTTGGTACATGAACATGCTTGAGAATCTTCTGTGGTCTCTGATCAAGTATTACGTGGTCATGTTCAACAACCTTTCTTGTGGCGCTGATCTCAACTGAATGTTTATGCGCTGAGACTTTAATGTCCTTCTTGTCGAAACCCGGCAAATCAGCCTCTATGATAATCTCTCCTTCTTCTTCATACATTGTTATTGCAGGATAGAGAAATGTAAGTATCTCCTTTGCCCTGTCATTTGCATTTTTCATCATTTCATCTGTAAAGTATTTTACTGGTCCATACAACGATGCCATAGTTTAATATTTTAACAGATTATATAAAGATGACTTAGCCGGTTATGCTCCAAATTCAAATTGGCTTTCACAAACCTACATATTTCTATAATTTCCTCTAATTTGACCATAGATATGAAAAAATCTATTTTCCACGCCGATATCCTAAATTATGAGCTTTACTTTCAAGGATGCGTTATCGCTTTCAATTTTTGGTTCATCTCATGGTTCCTACATTGGATTTACGTTATCTGGTATTCCGGCTGGAGTTAAGATAAATTCAGATGAGATCAATCTCTGGATGTCGCGAAGAGCTCCTGGGCAGAGTATACTCACTACACAGAGGAAAGAAGCGGATGAAGTTGAGATTATTAGTGGTGTAAATGATGGTTTTAGCGATGGCGGTGCAATCACCGGCATTATCAAAAATATGGATGTTATTTCAAAGACGTATTCTGAATTGAGGGATAGACCAAGGCCAGGCCATGGAGACATTTCACTTTACTACAAATATGGAAGATTCAGGAATTTTCAAGGTGGTGGATTTTTATCAGGAAGAATGACCGCTTGTCTGGTAGGTGCAGGTGCTATTATTCTTAGTGCCCTGAAAATGAGGGGAATTAACATATTATCTTATATTGACACTATGGGAGATATTTCAATAGAGAGTGAAAAGAAGATAACGGAAAATGATATTTATTCACATGAGACAAGAATGCCTGATTTAGATGCAAATAATAGGGCATCTTCCCTGATCATGGACCTCATCAAAAATGGTGACAGCACTGGAGCCTCAATAAAAACAATCATAAAAAACTGCCCCCCCGGATTGGGAGAACCTTTTTTCGATTCCTTTGAGAGTGTTATATCACATCTTATGTTTTCAATCCCGGGATTGAAGGGAATTGAATTTGGTTCTGGCTTTGGATTCACCAAACTTAAAGG
The DNA here is from genome assembly GCA_021809755.1 of Thermoplasmata archaeon. Classification (GTDB taxonomy): domain Archaea; phylum Thermoplasmatota; class Thermoplasmata; order Thermoplasmatales; family Thermoplasmataceae. Next base: position 43,538 of record JAJZJZ010000007.1, on the reverse strand, counting down.
GACCGATTCCAGAGATGAATTTTACATGGAAGAAGGAAAGATAAGAACCAGAGAGAACCATAATGGTGGAATCCTCGGTGGAATAACCAACGGGATGCCCATAGAGTTTCGGGTTGCAATGAAACCAACCTCATCCATTAGGGAAAGCCAGAATACTGTAAATCTCGAAACAATGGAAAATGAACAGATTACTGTGAAAGGAAGACATGATCCATGCATAGCTATTAGGGCGGTGCCTGTGATCACGTGCGTATCTGCCTTAGCTGTTTATGATTTGATCCTCAGATCTGGAATTAACAGATCCTAAAAGAAAACAAGGTAAACTAGATAGGTTATTATTAGAGGTATAAAGAATGCTGCTGGAATAATTAATCCGGCAAGTCTTTTGGAAACTCTCACTGATGAGAAAACTGTATCCAACAATTCCTGATAGCTCTCCTCTGAACCCATTTTAACGTTTACATCTGCACTACCCATTTCAGAAGTGCATTCTGAGATGGATGCAATGCTCAACTCTGTAATATTTCTGATTTTTTCAACAAGCTTCACATTATCGTCTTTTTCCCCAAGAGGATTCATATCAAGCGTGCTTCCATTGACAACATGATTATCTGTTGTGTAAATTTCAACCATTTTGCATATATCTTTCAAATTTTCCCTAATCTTCATCATCAGGTCTGCAGTAATGTTGTTTGAATCTGTTAGTATTATTGCATTAATGACAGAGTCTATGCTGAAAGTGAGAACCTGAATGCCCATTTCTCCCAGTGATTTTGTGTTGTAACTTCCTCTTGCATAACCGGCCATTATTGGATATTTTGTCTCCATTCGCTCAAATTCCCTTTGGAATGGTCTGATCAGTGGTGAACAGTCCATGAGTTCCAGAACCCCTGGAGTATAGTTACTCTGTGCATCTATAACGGCGAAATCACTAGCCCCTGAGTCCATGACTGCTTCCATTATCCTCTTTCCTTCAGGTAGGGAAACATCATCAAAGGGATCACGCTCAGGAAGGATAGCTCCAAATCCATAATTGCCGAATCGGAATATGGAAATGGCATACTTGGATGCGTTGACCCTTTTTATTCTGGCCATAAATTCAGCATTTGTCCCTGATGACATGGCCCTTTTGATTCCATCGGTTATTGATACTATATCTTCCTCTCCAGAGCAGTTGTTATCATTGGTGGTTGTTGTATGAAATACCATCAGATCACATTTCAGATCGTTTAACCTTCTCTGAAGTCTGATTGGTAGATCGCTGGAACCAACTGTACCAAAAGGACCCGGGTGGATATATGGGAAGACCAGAACTGTCTTCAGGCTACCCGATTTATCACGAAGCGCAATGGTCTTCACAGGTACAGTTTTATTTTGGTTGTACATTTTCTTGAAAAATCTTTCCCCTATTTCGTTGTACTTTCTGTCAAACCCATGCAGAAGAAAGAATTTTACTAGGTCTGTAGGTTCCTCGCCGTATCGTTCCTTGAACTTTTTTGTTGATTTTTCCACAAAAAATGCTGCAAGAATTGCTGAAAAAAGAGAAAAGAATACTATTTCAATAATGGGTCCAAAGAGACCCAAATAGATGAAAGTGGGAATGAGACATAGGGAAAAATAGAGCGATGTGAAAATGTTCACATAGGGCTTTTTTGAAAAATAGATATATAAGACAAGATATCTGAAAAACGCTGTAAAACTAATGCCCAGAGGGATGGCCTGAAACTTTAGCCATGGGAAAATGATGATAAGAATACCGGAGAATAATATGTAGAACCACATTGTAATGGCAACCGATGTGATGTTTCTCCTCAATGGAAATATCGTCTGCGTCGATTTGAAAGTTATCTGATCAAGAATTAAATTGAGAGAATATGGAATAATAACGATGAGCGTTGCAAGGTAAATATTCATAGTATATAGATAAACACCAAGAAACCCAAGGGCTATTGCAAGCATAACCCAAGCGGGATTTGGAGATTTTTTGATGTACTTGCTCAAGTCTGCAAAGGTTCTCTTTCGTCGTTCAGCCAATGTACAAGTAATAAATCAAAGGTTTAACGTTTTTCTCTCCCACTATGAGGAGGAGAGCTTCATAATCCTGAAGTCTGAATATCCTATAACCACACGGATATATTTTGATTGAAAATATTGGGAAAAGCCGTCCATATCCACCCGTAAAGCCTTCAGATCGTTCACCTTTTCCTGCGATGCCATTACAATGATATCTTCTTTTTTTATGAGTTTAAGGACATCCATGGTAATCTGTCTGTTTCCCCTTCCAAGAATGTATCCCTGCCCTCCTGTTGGAGTGAGAATCAGCTTAATTCTGCCACCTGCATAATATTTTTTTATATCATCCATGTAAATATCAGAAGCAATGAGTTTCTTGTCTTTAATAAGATCAACACCCAGCGGATTTGTGAAAAATCCAAGTTTTTGAAGAATCATCTTGCATGTTGTTCCCGTTCCCACAATATAGTAAGAATCATCCATGTTATCCAGAATATATTCTACTATCATATCAACATCCTGGGAAGAATAGATATTTTTTGGATCTCTCACAACCTCATCGGCAAGAGGTATTGAGACCTCTGCATACTTCTTTACATCCAGTGTTCCCTTCTGGAAAAGCTCTTCATTAAGATCGATTACCTCCCCTTTCTGGAATTTCATATTACCAGTTCTGTGAATCCTGTTAATTATAGATGCAGCTGCCTCAGGTGTTGAAGCAAAGACGGAACTATACATCTTCATTCCTGCAGGGATTCCTATTATGGGTTTGTCTACAACATTTCCCTTTACAACATCTCTGGCTGTCCCATCTCCGCCTACAAATATAATGAGATCACATTTTTCAGATGCTTGTTTCACAAATTCAATGGTATCATCAGGTGTAAAGGGCGCATGCGGTTTTGTTATAACTTCATAAGACATTTTACCAGTTTCCCTTATTGCATTCTCCCCCATTTCACCAGATGGTACATAAAATTTCATTCCTTCCTCTAAATCGAGAAGGAATGCACGGGCTCTGTTAATAGAATATGCTGTAGTTATGGAAACACCTTTTATTGAATCTGAGCCTTTCATTCTATAATTTAATCCAACACCCGCATAAGGATTAATGACAAACCCGAATAGCATAGGCAAGAATATTTTAGTTCAATATTAAAGCATGAGCCTCATATGCATTTCAACTAAAATTATCACAATTGCTTTTGATTTTCAACCAAAAATAGATATTTATTCTATAATTCAGATTCAACTCCCTGGTTCTACAAAAGCTACTGCTCCAGACCATGTCTGATTCACTGCTATGACCTGAAATGGACCGGACCATTTAAGAGGGGTTATGATAACGTTTTCTGTACTTCCCCCCGTTATTTCTGTTCCGCTTACGGTTAAAAGATAAGTTCCTGTCTCCTTTGCCTTACTTCCGTGAACACTTGCCATATATGACATATTTCCAGGACCAATGAGGTATATGGCAATGCTTTGATTATTTAGGGAATAGAACGTGAGATTTGCGGAGCTGTTTCCTTTTGTTTTTGAAATGTAAGGATTTGCTGAATTGAAATCCATGGTCTTAGAAAGCGCTAATTTGTATATTTCAATGGATGTTGAACGCGTGAACTGACCTGTAGTCACAGACACCTGATAATTGTTTATTCCAAGGTTATTAACAGATGCAGAATCTATAGTTATAGAAAAAAGCTCCTGCGCTCCCGGCGATAGTGTTGTTTCATAACCGGTTACATTGAATGGAGTACTTGGAGAAATTGAAAATGCAGGTTCTATTGGTGTGGGTCCGCTGTTCTTAACCACGAAGGAGAATGTAGCTGAGCCTCCCATTACCATGGCAGATGTGTTGTTAATGATTAAACCAGAATTATCCGGAACATTCATGGTGAAGGAGCTTTGCGTGGTATGAAATGGATATGGAACTATACCTATGAACAGGATAAATATAACTGAAACTGCCAGCGCCTTTGAATGAGTTCGAATTGCCTGAAGATGATTAAGTGACATAGGTGCATTGACACCCATGAGGAGGATAAACACAGGAAGAATGAGCCATGAGGGAAAGGTCAATGAAAAAGCAACCATTGCAAAGAGAGAGATATAGGAGATATCCCTCTTCAGTTTCTGGTTATTAATTGCCATTATAACACCCCCATCCAAAAATCCTATGGGGAAGGCGTTGAAAGAAGTAAAGATCATACCTACCCAACCTGCATACGCCAGAGGATCCAGATTCCCCTGAATTGGAAGGTATCTTAATATGATAAACTGGAAAAGCAAAGGAGAAGATATGGTGTGAGCCGGGATATTAACAGAGGTTATCACAGGTATTGCATAGGAAATGTCTTCAATGCCTGCAATATAAAAAATCATGGCAGCAACAAAACCGAAAATCAATGAAAGGGAACTTGAAACAATCATATCATTCCTGTTTTTGTAAGGAACTTCAGGGGCATTTATCAAGCCCATTGTACCCATGGATATGGGATTGGGAACAAAAATTGGGATGGAATATGGAATTCCAGATCTTCTATGCACAATGACCTTGGGAATTTCCCTAACAAGAAATATTGTAAAGATTGGTATTGCAAAATATATAATTGATGCGAAAAGCGCTTCACTTGCTGTTGATCCAGAATAATAGGATGATGAATATGCAAACCCTGCATAGATTATGCTCAGGATTGTAAGGATGAGAAGAAGCAGCTTTACATTATTGTTTACCCGTTTATCACGCCTCATTACACCTATTTCATTCTCCTCACTCATGAAACATATATAACCAGAATTCTTGATAGAGTCGTAAAACCTGTCAAAAAATAGCTCATTATCCACATCTGGTTGGAGGGTCAGAAAAAGAATGTCCCCCTCTTCCTTTGTGTCAATCTTTCCGAATATGCTCTCCGCTATGTGTTTGATCCTGTCCTTTTCCCTGCTGTTAAGACTCATTGGCTATTTCCAGAATGCTGTATTTAAAATTATGTTTATTAACCTTTCACTAACTTATTTCAGAATTTTCAGATATCCTGAAAACTGATCCTTATTCAATTGAATCTTTATGAATCTCGACGGTTTCATGGGCGATTCAAGAGAAATGCTATCCAGCAGAGCCTTTGAAATTTTTGGGTCACTGCCAATTACTGAGAAAGTCAAATCATTTTCGTTCAGTATTACAAAATTAGTGTTTCTGCTCATAATGTATTTTACTAAAAACTGATAAACCTCCTGCTCCACTTTTCCTTGAATTATATTCCATTTGCCTGAAGCGTTTGTTGCTTCAACGGATGATTCGTATAGATATTCAGCCTGGTCTTTTATTTGAAGTTCAAGTTTCTTTTTTAGCTCTACATTTTCCAAAACCATTTTTTGAACCCCTTCTGATACCTCATCTGTTGTGATTCTTGTAGCTTTCCGGATCTGGTTCAACTGCGAATAATTTGACTGGATATAATCTAGAGCTGATTTTCCTGCGCAGAATATGATCCTCTGAATGCCTTCCTGAATACTTTCAGCAGAAATTATTTTGATTATACCTATTTCTCCCGTATTTGAGAGGTGAGTTCCGCCACACCCTTCAATGTCAATGCCTTCTATTTCGACGACCCTGAGTTTGGAGCTTAAGGGAACTCCACCTTCAAAGAGCCTGAATCCGTATTTTTCCGTGGCCTTATTCCAGTCCATGAAAGAAGCTTTGATTTTCCTGTTTTCAGTGATGGCTTTAAGGCAACGTCTCTCAATTTCACATATGTCTTCCTCTGTAAGCTTCCTATTATATGATATATCTATTCTTGAACTTTCAACCCCCTTCTGTGCTCCTGCCTGCCATACCTGCTCCCCAAGATATGATCGCATAACTCCAAGTATTAGGTGAGTTGAACTGTGATGAACCATCAATCGTCTTCTCCTTTCAACATCTATATGACCGATGATCCTGGAACCCTTATCAATCGAGGCATCAAGAGTGTGTACTATGGAATCCCCTTTCTTTTCAACATTAGTTACCTGTACATTCTTTCCCTTATATACAAAATAACCCAGATCGTTTGGTTGTCCACCACCAGTTGGATAGAATGCAGTCTGGTTTGGTATTATCTTATTTTTGTTTGAGAAAAGAACCAGTGCATTAAAATCGTAAATATGCGTGTCGTCATAATACAATGGTCTGGTCTTTATTTCTGGATATATTTCATTGCTATTTTCACCTGTTTTTTGCACTATTTTGTGTCTTGCAGCAATGAGCGAGTGAAAATCATTTGGTATTTCAATAGTAACATTTTCTGATTTTGCAATTTCCCTGACCAGATCAGGAGGCATTCCCGATGAATCGTATAGCAATTGAAGATCTTCGTTTTCAATCCTTTTCTTCTTTTTCAACAGTCTGAGAACCTCTGCCTTACCCTCGATTATATTTTTCTGGAACTTTTCTCTTTCACCGGTTATAATTTCCTCCGCAAATTTATATGGAAAGTCTTCTATGATTCCAGAAAGTGCCTGGATATGCATTTTCATGATATCCATAATATTGCCTGTGAAATTGATTATGTCAGATGCCCTGAATATTCTTCTTAGAAGCATTCTTTCCAGGTATCCAACCTTCACATTGCTTGGAATGACATAATCCTTGAGAAGATGAACAAGGGATCGGGAGTGGTCACTGATAATATATGCATTTCTCAGATATCTTATCTGTTCATCTGAATCAGATGTTTGAGATAGATAACTCTCACTTATCCCGCTAATAGTAACCTTTGCCATATCATCCGAATTGGCAAACTTCACCCCTGATTTTTCTTTTACAAATTGTATTACATCAGGAAAAACAGCATCATATACTGTAGAACTGCCTATGGTAACCCATGATATTCTTTCCAGACCGTATCCTGTATCCACAACTTCCAGTGGCATTCTGGAATACTTTTCTCCATCTACCTCGTATTCTCCTTCTGGATCAGTTTTCAGATCCATGAAGACCAGCGTTGCTAACTCCAGACCCTTAACAAATACTTCTAAGGCGGCTCCAGCATTTCCACCTCCACTCCATGGCTTTTCCTTGTAAGATATTAGTTTTCCGTCTATGCCAATTGCCTTAGTGAAAAAATTGTAGGAATATGCAACAGTTTCATTTTTCCAGTAAACATGATTACCTGGATAATTGAAGGAATCATGGCAGAGCATCTCAAATGAAGTCAGGTGTCTGCCGGTAAATCCAACAGAATCTACATCATCCATTCTGATGCATGGCTGCGACATAACAAGAGGGTTTCCAGGTGGTTTTACCAAACCCGAAGTAACATGAGGCTGAAAATCATATATGGATGCATTAACCAGAAGGACATCCTCTCTCCACCTTGGCACTATTGGATATGGTTTTATAATCTTGTGAGTGTCTGAGAAAAAACCAAGGAAGCTTTCCCTAACCATATTAACATTCATTGGTTTTTTTCCTGCAGGATTTCCAATGAACGAATATACATCGCATGGAGGGTCCCCACAGGTCTTTCTTTGCTGGTCTTGCGACCAATAATAAGAACCACATTTTGTGCACTTTCTTCTTTCGAAAGATTCATCCTTGAAAAACTGAAGATTGAAGTCTCCTTCCTCTGATGGAATTTGAAACACCCTTTCTCCAAATATAATAGATATTATTTAACATATGCAACGAATTGCCAGTTGATTTCATTGCGTATAGACTGGGAAAATTGAAACTGCAACCTTTCGAACCTGTCTTTTTATTCTACTTGATTTTTCCTTAAAAAAACTCATTTTCTTTCAAGGAGAACCATATAATGGCTTTTATGAACAGGAGAAAGATCAATCTTCTTTCTTATGAAGAAATCGCTTAATCCTGCTAATGCATCATCCAGAGTTTCTGACAGATTCGTCCTTGAACTTATTGACCTTAGTTTTAAGACAAGAATTGCCTGCTCCCAGTCCTGAAATGTGTCAAGATTTCTCTTGAATATTTCAAGCTGATCTCTTTGTGAAATATCCTGATAAATTAGATCTATCTTCCTATCAATAAAAAAACTGTATCTTTCTGGTGATCGCGAATCCTCCAGAATTGGAAAAATATTTGTTCTCTGTTCCGAAAGTGAAAGTAATTTTTGGAATGGTTCTGGGGCAAATTCAACAGCAAATATTGAACCGTCGGTGACAATATCTGAAATATGGCTCACAGTGGTTCCAGTGGATGCACCCAGATAGAGGACATTCCAATTTCTTTCTATTTTTAAGGGAAAATTTCCCTTTGAAAGTGCCGAACCAAGTTTGCTCCTTCTTGGAACCCATTGCCTTAGAAACTTACCGTCGAATGTTAAAATTTTTTCTCCATAGACTCCTTTCCCATATGCTGATACAGTAAATAATGAACCTTTCTTTCGTATGACAGCCGGCGGGAGCTTTTCGCTTTCAGTTTTCTTGTTTTTCAACTGCTTTTACCTGTTCATCAAATCCAACCTGATCACTTGTCACAAAAAATATGGTGTTTTCCCCCACTTCAATTCTATATTTTACTTTTAGATCGAATACCTTATCTTGATCTGGAAAAGACATTCTGACAAACCCCTCTTCCATAATCTCTTCCCATTGAAATGGAGATGGTTTCATCAGTATACCTAGATATGGGGGTTCAATAGAAGCTACAAAGGCTTTGAACATCATTTGACTTTTATCATGATTCTCAGACCTAATGTGATGAACTTTAACATGCATTATACCCTTATTCACACTGACAATAAATATTTGAGTCAATTGGCATTTATTTCACCAATATTGACAGAAGTGTTTGAAACGTTGCAGAGCCCATCTCTTGAACAATTCTTCCTGAAACCCTAACCTCGCCTACACAGTATGCTTTGATGGCTATAGAGTGGGATTCGGTTCGGAGCTAGAATATCCTTTCTGAATTTCTCTTTCTTAGAGGGTTGAATGAAAGATTATTCTCTATCTGACAGCCCTCCGAATTTGCCACAATATTTTTTCAATATGATCTAAACTGATTCTCCTGAATGAAAAGTATTAACAATGGCGAAGTAGGTTGTGATAAAATGATACCCTGACATGCTTAAGCTGTACCTATGGCTCAACCACAAGTCGATGGACTTATTTTGATTCGGGTTTCCCTTTGGCTTTCATCAATTTATCCAAAGCGATTTTTTTTAATTTATTGCGTATCGGTACGTCTATCCCATATTTCTCTTGCAATTCTTCACATTTCTCATAAAGAGATGATTCCCAAATATTACCTCTTAAATCTCTTTCTGATTGCTCTACACATTCATTGAGAACCAATTCATAATCTATGTCAGTTCTTGCAATTAGGGCCATGTCTTCCAAATCCCTGTCTCTCTCAGTCATACCTTTCATTAAAAACATATCTTCATTTGACAATCTGAAGACCGAAAGTTTTCCTCCTGAGAATATTTCTGATGCGCGTAGTTTAATTTTTTTGCTTAATGCCATTTTCTTCGCAACATACTCAATGAATATCTCCCACCTGAACCCTTCAACATTCTGCATGGCGGTTGCGGAAAGTTCATCGCACGGTCTTGACAAGTCTTGAGGTTGCAAAAGGTAATAACCGCATTTTTCAAGAGAAACGACTAAAATTCCATGATCTCGCTCCCTTTCAACAATCGCATCAATGTCTCTTGTTCCCGGTTTCAGTCCTTCTATGGCCATAACCGCTCCACCTAACAAATAGATATTTAATTTTTCAACGAGAACTCCGTCCAATCTACTCAGCTCCATTGTGATATATGTTTGGTCGAAGTCTCTTCTATTGGGATCGATCATCCTATCACCACTCCATACGACTCAGCCTGTTCCTGGAGTTCCTTTTTGTCGGGTAATGGCCATTCTCTGGTGTTCCCCTTGCTTTTGATATATTTTACAAAACTTTTAGTTCTTTCCATAAGATTATATCTGCTTGACTTTTCTATGAGTAAACTTATGTCTATCTTTCTTTCATTCTTGAAAGCCAGAAGTAGTGCATAGGTGGAATAGGTTTGGCTTTCTGGATCTATAAGCAATGTGTGGAGAATTATTTCTTCTATGTCTAACTTAGTCAGATTTGGTTCGTGGTAAAAATATGAATCCGATGTTATGAACTGTATTCCATAATCCGGTGAAACAGTAAGAGCAGTGGGAAATGTGTCAGCTGGAAGTCTCTCAGCAGCCTTCTTGGAGTTACCATGCATCTTGAAGAGGCAACGATAACCACTCCTCCAAATAGTGATAGCGTCTTCTGGCAACATCTCTGCCATATACTTCCTGCTAACATGATCTGAATACTCTACGATAAAGCGTGACAGGTTTCTATTTCCGGCTGATTGTTTCTCTGGTGAGGTGAAAAACATACCATGCATTGCTAGGTTTCTCCTTGCTCTCCATAAGGAAATCGGAGATATCCCAAACTCAAAGCTTTCTTCTTGTGTTATATTCCTGAACAGAACTGCAATATTTGAATTTGAAATCATTTTTTCCCAAGGAACATAAGGTTCAGATCTTAACATTTCCTGTAATGAATGAGCGTAATTTCTATCGGATATCTCTATCGATTTCTTCATCCCTTCCCTCTTCATTTTAATGATTCCCTTTGTTTCCAGACTTTTTACGATTTGAGAGATTGAACTTGCCGATTTCCCCATGATAGCAGAAAGATCAAGAATTGAAGAATATTTGTGGCTAGAGATGACTCTTGCCATAGCAATTTCTCTTTTTGAAAAGGCATAGGGTAACATTTGTTCTTTCATTTCTTAATTTCATAATACTAAATAACTATATAACTAATTTCGATTTATGAAATGTTGGTACACCTTCGTAATCGAAACTATCGATTATGTTTTAAGGTAAAACTGCGCAAATTAAAACCGCATGGATTTGGTGAATTAGAAGTCATAAGCAAAGTTTTTCGGAGTAAACTATGCTTATAGGATCAGGATTTTTTTAATATAAAACTTGCCCTAAGACATCCCGAAAATTGTTACTTAAAAAATAGGTAGGGGCCAATTAAATAATTTTAAGTGGATACAAGATTTAATTGTGCAACTCAATCCGACCTGAAAAATACAATTAATGATGTTTGTTGAGGCTACCCGAATTATTCCAATATCTCTATCAACTCCCTCGACTTAACTATTCTGACTCCTTCATAAGATTCAGGAAATCTATTGTCATTTGATACTAAAAATTTAGCCCGAGTTTTGATAGCTGTTGCTAGGATGATAGAATCCGGCAGTTTCAACCCTGTACAAGCTTTTACCTTCGCTGAGGAGACTGCGATATCTAAGTTAAGAGGGGCTATTACGTTACGTTTATCTGTAATGATTGCAGAGAGAAAATGTTCAGCATCAGAGTTCCTTTTATCCAGGTAGAATCCGGTCATGACTTCAGAAATAACAAGTGCCGGTATAACGGCCTCCAAGATTCCTTTGTCAACAGAGAGTAAAACTTCCTTAGAGTGGGGGTAATGGGTCTCTTCTTTGTTGAGGACATTAAGAAATACGTTTGTGTCTATACATACTCTAATCCCACTCATCTCTAATACTCCTAAGTAAGGCTGAAGTTTCTTTCCTGAGAGGTATGGCTTCATCCAAGACTGATAATATGCTATTCGTTGGAACCTTCTTGATTACGACTTCTCCATCTTTCTTCTCAAAGAGAATTTTATCCCCGCCTGAAACACCCAGTATATTCCTTACTTCCTTTGGGATTGTGATCTGTCCTTTTGACGTGACTTTTCCTAACTCTATCATTTTCCTTACTACTAGGTAATGTGTTCATTACATTTAAATCATATTCAATGATCTATGGCGGAAATTGCCCATTAGACATTCAAGATGTTATACATATTAACAAAGTAATGGTCATACCGGAGAATATGATTCCCCTGATCTTTTTATGCAGTACAGGAAAAGAGATTCTGTTGAGAAGTTGTTTCTCTCTTCGAAGAGTTTCCTTGGCGCTGAACCTCTGAGGATTCATGGTTTAGAAACATTAAGAGGAAATCTGTTCGTAAATATGGTATCTCTGGCAATACGATCCGCAATGCTTGCCGAGATGAAGAAAACAGATCTGGCAAACAGATATTCCATTGAAAAGATACTTCTGGAACTTCACAAAGTGAGAAAGGTGAAATTGCAGAACGGCAAGGAAATAATGACAGAGATCACAAAGAAGGAGCGGGATATCATTGAAAAGTTCTCAATCAAATCAGAATATGTGCCTACATTCTTAACTAGTTAAGGTTAGAAATGATATGGAATAGTGGGCATCAATGCTTCAGTTACATCCATAACGTCTGATCATCAGAAATGATTCTTATATTGAATATCATTTAAAATTTTGAAATTAACATTCTTTACCAGTAGTTCTGGTTAATTAAATCATCATATATTCTTACGAGATTTGTCTTCTTCTTCAGTTCATTCATAGAGAGACTCATGAGCATGCCTTTTATGTCTGGGTCATCATAATCCTGAGATGAAATCTCAAGTATCTTATGAAGATCATCACAGGTCTTTACTGCCCATTGAAGGATATCTTTAAGATTATTTGGATCTATATTGCCATAATCTGTTTGAATTAAATGATCCAGAGCTTCATAATCACTTTTCTTTATCCGTTTAATATCTTGCTTGGATAAATAAGTAGTCTCCGCGTTTTTCAAAAGCTCTATGTCTACCTTTTCCTGCATTATGAGTTGTTCAAGAAATAGTCTTACATTTGATAATGATGAATAATATAAGAGTAAATCATATTTTCTTATAATGCGGAGCTTCAATTTGACTAGATTATTGAGTAAATTTTCCTTTAGGGTATCTATTTCTTCCTGCTCCTGCTGTTCCTCGTTACCCATATTTGTTCATCGTATTTTCGGTATTTATAGGTTTCCTTTAGTTTGGCTGATTTAACTACACTTATTCAATATTGCCAATGAAAAATAAGGAAAGGATTTTTAAATTTTCTGAAATGATTAGACCTGTGTTATCAAGAAGTTCTCATAAAGGGTTGAAATTGAATATAACGGTATTCCATTGATTTTTGTGTCATTAGTTGTCATCCCGAAAAAGAGTTTGTCATTGCTCAATGTGACCTTGAAGAAATTAAACGTATTTATTGTTACATTGAAATTAGTGCTGCTTCCTTTATCGTGTGGAAGTTGAGTGTAAAAGGAATCCTCCCAATATTTGGCAAAATTACTTGTCAAAGTATAATTAAAACTATTTAGAGTTATATTAACAACCTTTACTAGCTCAGTTTGAGACCCTACACCAAAATAGTAACTATTCCCAACTGTGTAATTTAATGCCGAACGATTCGCTAAGGACATGGTTAAGATGGTACTTCCATCACCAGAAATACTTGTTGGTATTCCATTAATTGCATCGATATTATAGATATAGCTGCTAAAAGCAAGGCTTGTGGGGTTACCGTTACTAACGGGATTCCCAGTAAACTGAATTGGAAGTGGATTTACCGTTGCATATGTTACTCCACCTGAAGCTTCCAATGAAGCCCCATCCTGAATGGCAAAAGCGGCTTGGTATGTGAACTGTGTGAATCCATTTGATAGAATTTCTCCAGAAGCATTGTAATTTAATATTATAGTTCTTGTTTGTTTAGCATTAGATACGGATAAATTATAATACCCTACTTGAAACATAAACACCTGATTGGAAACCGGAGTTATAATACCATTGCCGAAAGATGTAATATTTGAAGATTTATTTTCATTTAGCTGACTCGTCAAAAGATTAGAAGCATCAGTGACTAGATAATTATCAAACCCTCCTGATGTGGAAAATCCCCAATCTATTACGTTATTAGAACCTCCTTCACCTGTGACGATAACTCTCCAAGTCCCAACGCTGAGGTTATAGGTTTTGTTGAAAAATATCTGGGTCCATCCTGTGTCCTGAATCTTATATGTTTCTGAAATTACGGCAGAACTTCTTGGTTCAGATTCAACTGTAACATTTATGTTATAATTGTAAGAACCAGATTTATAAGAGGATGGAGGTGTTGTAAAATTAAACATATATAATGAAACATAATTGAATTTAGTATCTGGTTTTTTAACTATAAACGCTTGACAAGCCTGTTTAGTAATTCCGTAATATGCCGGGGTCGTTCCTCGCGGTTTAGAGAATACCACATTCATTACATTCTTTGAAGGAGTGGTCGTAACATTTATGATTCCGGTTGACGGGTTTGGCAGATCGATACCGCTGGAATTTACAGAAAACTGATATCTTCCAACGGAAAGGTTATAAAGTATAGAATTTCCCGTCCCATTTACAAACTCTCCATCTATGGAAACCCCCCAATTAGTTGATAAATTGAGGCCTGTTTGATTGAAATAATAAGGAATGGTTGTACTTGCCGACAATTTATATCCCACGACAAAGACGTATGGATTTCCACTACTAGTGGTTATGTAATCGTGAACTATTGAGAAATTGTCATTACCAGAGTAATTTAAATGTTTACTAGCGTACGTCCCACCGTCCAACCAATAGTAAGCTGTAAAGCTTTCAGAAGATCCTACTCCTAATGAAAACTCTGAGTTGATAGTATTTATTGTACCAATAAGTTCTGTTGGACCATATCCCCATTGCCCAGAAAGATTATCAACAAGGAAACCTTTATCACCATAAGTAAGGTAATTACAGGGAATTCCACTATTTACATATTTAACACTATTAGTCTTTAATGGCGTATTGTTGTTTACAGTTTCAAAAAAGTTAATATAATATGTACCTGGACTTAACTCCATTTTTGGAATATTTATCTTAATATATTCGTTCACTAATGATTTTCCAGTTCCACTAACGCTGCTATTAATAGGTGTAATATTTTTACCAAATGCAGAAGTGTTGCTTATATATGAATAAACGTTCCAACTTCCTACATAATATTGATCAATATAATTATCACTCTGCATCAAGTAATAGATATAGTAGGTCATAGGCGTCAAAGAATTCACTTCAAATGCTTGAACCCCAAGGGCATGAGCATTAGGATATTGATTATACCCCAGCGAATTTAGCGTCAGAGTCTTATTAAGCCAGTAATTAACTACCCCACTTCCAGGTATAACTTCGTTACTTGCAGTTGACGGTATTACATTTTGACTGTTTATTGGTGTTAGATCTCCAGTTGTTCCATTGTTTTCAGCGATAATTCCTGACAGAGATGAGCTACTATAAAATTCCACATCAATAACAACGTTTGAATCGTTAACAACCACTGATCCATCCCTTGAACTGAGCAATTGTGTTGTTGAACCAGAAATCTTGTATCCATATGTTCCCTGCGCCATAGAGAAGCTTATTAGGGTTGAAGATGAACTCTTTGTTCTACCGCCCATGCTAACACTCCAATAACCGTTAGGAGCTAAACCACTTTCAATAAAACTGACAGAGTAAGCAAATTGATTGTCGGCATAGATATTGTTATATATGTTTGAATTTGTCGCATTGGCGTTTGCAACTATTGTATTATTCACATAAGCAATTCTATTATAGTAGTTCAAAGAATAATTTTCTTTCATTGATGCTGTAAAATTATTAGAATAACACAAACTGGAATCTGTCGGAGAAGAAAATGGCGGTGCACCACTGACTCCCAGAGGGAAACTTTGGGAAACGGCACTACCTGGAGCAAGACTTGGTGAAAGTATTTTTGAATCAAGTGTTGTAAAAGCGCTCTGGGTTGCTGATTGGTACCCCTGATCATTGGTCATTCCTGTAGAGGGAACATACCATAAAATGAATCCTGTAAGTACAGTGGTACCTATTGCAAATAGCAATAATGCCCCAATAATTTCGCTTACAGCAGAATCCTCATCATCTTTAACTGGTTTCATGTATCAATCTTTAGCAAAATTAAGCATATAATCTTTTCATTGGTCTATGAACAAGATTAAATTCTTTCCAATGAGTATTTTCCGCTTTTTTAAGGTTTAATTTGAGTTAATTTCCTTCTATAGATTGGACCAGTGCTTCAACTGGAGTTATGTAGATTCAAATTGTAGATCTCTGATTTCTATTTTAACTTCTTTTCAGAATTATGTGTCAAGTTCAAGCACACTTCTTCATTTTGAAATATATTATCTGGAACTACTTTTGAAAAAACTTTTACTTTTTCACCGTTTTCCATTTGGATATCAAAGCGATAACCTGCGCCTTCAAATCCATATCCCAAAAGTTTTCCAGTTATCTCTGACTTTTCTACGATCTCTATCTCTTCTGGCCTAACCGCTATTTTTTCCCCATTGATTGTAATTATATTGAATCCAAGAAATCTTGCAAGATTTTCACTTTCCGGTTTATTCCATAACTCCTCTGGTGTTCCTCTCCTCACAACCTTACCGCTCATAATAAAGGCGATTGAATCTCCAAGAAATAGCCCTTCCTTCACATCGTGCGTAACATATATTATGGTCTGATCAAGCTTTCTGGAAATGGATTTAATTTCAACCATTATATCATTTCTTAATCCCGGATCAAGAGCGCTTATAGGTTCATCCATAAGAAGGAGATCTGGATTCATAACCAGAGATCTCGCCATGGCAACACGCTGTTTTTCACCTCCGGATATGTTTCCAGGATATTTGTCAAGTAAAGAGGATATTCTGAGTGTCTCAGATATATTACTTACCATCTGCTCAATGATGCCTTCTTTATACCGGTATGATCTCAATCCATATGCGATATTATCATATGCAGTCATATGTGGAAATAGTGCAAGATCCTGAAAGATCAAACCAACATTTCTTTGACCCGCTCTTATTTCGGTAATGTCTCTACCAGAAATTAATATCTTTCCAGAATCTGGCGTATCTAACCCTGAAATTATTCGCAATATTGATGTTTTCCCTGAACCGCTTTCACCCATTAATGTGAGTATTTTTCCCTTTTCCACCTCAAGAGATATATTTTTTAGTGAAAAATCGGAATATGTCTTTGAAATGTCTTTAATCTCAACGAATGCCAATGAATCTGTCACCTGCCTTTTGAATTGCAAAGAAAAACACAAAACTCATGACCATCAGAATTGATGCAGCAGCATAGGATGCTGATGCAAGCCTAAGCGATTGTAATGAGTATATTTCCACGCTGAGAGGCATGAAAGTGTTTGTGGAAAGGAAATTAGTCGCGGTAAATTCACCCAGACTTATGGCAAAACCAAACATCAATGCAGTTGCAAGAGCTGAACCCGCAAGAGGTAGTTCCACCTCAAAAAGTGGGTAACCTCCTAATATCTTTGAACTGTCTGTCAGTGTTGAAGGTATTTCTGAAAAGCCACCTGAAATTACCCTTAGCACCACGGGAATTGAAACCGCACTCTGCACCCCTATTATGAGTACCCACAAAAGTGACGGAGAAATGATGGATTCATATAGAACGGAAACTGAAAGAGCCATCATAATTGAAGGAATAATGAAAGATAAGTATTGCATGAAATCCCATGCTGAGTCGTTTTTTGAATTTAGCCTTCTTCTTCCTGTGATCCATAATATGCCAAGTGACGTAACTATAATTGATGTTGTAACCCCATAGAATATTGTGTTAATAAATGGAAGATATGCAGGTATATCAAGTGAGGATGAAACTTTACCAAAAAGATCACTATATGAATTGATATTCAAACTGGAATTCCAGCCAATGTCAAATGATGATATTATTATTGATGCAAAGACTACAAATTCACCTATTATGAAGAGGGTCGTATAGAGGCTTCCCAAAATGAAGGCCAATTCCCCTCTTTTATTACCACTGTTCTTTCTGTAATATGAAACATCATCAACCGGTATCTGTCTTGAAATTATATACAGATATATGATCAATGGGATTACAAGGAAGAGAGACTGTAACAACCCAAATAATACTCCTATCTGCACAAAACCCTCCTCCTTGACAACAAAATATATCCATGTTTCAATTGTAAAGTTTGAAGGGCCGCCAATAATCAATGGCGCAGCGAACCCTGAGAATGAATATAGAAAAGAGAGAACAGTTCCGCCAAGTGCTCCCTTGATCCCGTTTCTGCCCCAGATATTCAGAAAGCGGTCAACCCTTCCAGCTCCAAGTAATATTGATGCCTCTTCAATGCCACGATGAGATTTTTCAATACCTGATGATGTGAGAAAGGCAACAAGAGGGGCATTGAAGAATGTGTTTATTGCAATGATACCAATGAATCCAGAGGAAAGATAATGCAATAAAGGAATCATTCCAACCAAAGGCGAACTTCTTCCAAATAGAGATAAAAATGCAAGAACGATAACGATTGATGGCATGAAGAATGGCATGATTATGAATGATTTCAATACCCTGCTATATCTCATTGCATACCTTCCAATGAATAACCCGAGCGGGAATCCTATGATTAGTGATAGTATCGCACTATCAATACCCTGGGCAAATGAATTTATGAATGCCTGTCTTGAGAGCACGGCTAAGCTGCTTTTTCCGAAGAATGCTGACATTTCATTGAGAGAGAAGAAATTTACCACCACATAAATAAATGGAATACCTATAACAAGCAAAAGGAAAATCGATGGGGCAAATAAGAATGCCCACCATTTGATATTATTACTTTTCATGACTACTCCATTATGCTCTGCCATTGAAGTATCCATCTTTCAGAGTTGTTATATATTTCCTGAGCAGAGATATAGTTATTCAGAGGTATTATTGATGTCTGGTTCATTGCCGCAGAATACGATGGAGGCATTGTTATGGTATTATTTGCAGGATACATCCATTCGTTTGTGGGAATCTCGTTTTGAACAGTTGGACTTAGAAAGTAATTTACAAATTTCTCTTCAAGAGAAAGGTTTCCTGTTCCGTTGACTATCCCAATATTGTATATTGTCCTCCATCCATATTCCTTCCCACCGTATTGTGTGACTGTTGAATTCACATCATTTCCATAGCCAAAGTATACATTATACGCAGGATCGGTAAGATAACTCACAAGGAGTGTTTGAGGAGATGATGATTCAAATTGCGTGAATGCCGAGCTCCATGAATCGTAGATATTATTTGCGTCATACTGCTTTATGGAAGACCAGAAAGTTGTCCAGTTTTGGTGAAGAACATTTTCATAATATGAGATTTCCCACAACAAAAATGCTTCGCCGGTGTCGCTTGTGGTTGGATTCTCCATGAGAAGATTTGAAGCATTCTGCTTTGTCAGCAGATCGCTGAATGTTGGATTGAACTGTCCCGATACCTGACCTGTCTTGTTATAATCGATACCAAGGTATGAATATTCATATGGCGTCAGATATGATGATGCTGATCCCATCTCCTGCATCAAAGTATTATTTATGTAATTCTCCGGTGCAGTATATTTGGCCAGCAGGCCATCGTTAGCTGCCTTTATCCCATTGAGATTTGTGAGCCCTATGACGATGTTTGCAATTTCATTATTTTTTCTAGATTCCAGTGCAGGCAAGCAGCCGGTGGAAGGAGTTACGATCTTTATGTTGACCCCATACTCCTTTTCAAATGTGCCAAAAACTGTGCTGTAAGTCTGGTTCTTGTTTGAACCGTATGAAAGAAGACCTCCATACGTGCATATAACAAGGGTTTTTCCAGAAGGGTTTTTATTTTCAATTGTGTAGAATATTGCAAAGCCCGCAACTATTACAACAAGTGCAATTAAAATTCCAAGAAGCTTTTTCTCAAAGGGTTTAAGCTTCTTTATTCCTCTCTCTTTTTCATCCGCAGGATTCATTTAAATTATCTCCTGCCAGAAAAGCGATTTTCGCTAGATGCTTTCCTTCGCCAGTATTATCCGGATCAGGTTCAAGGGTCGGCAGATATTCCTGCCCTCTCAGCATTAGTCGCTCCCCTAGCTCTATCTTTATCTTAAGTGAATTAAAATAGATTTCGTAGCGAATCTTCTGATCTAAGGGATAAAACTATTTTCCCATTATTGCCTCAAATATTCCTTAACAGCAAATACTATTATATCTGGGGTTATATTAAGTGCCCATGTTATGGAGGGAAGTATATGATGTGGTAACATCTCGCTGCGTCCTATCTATATCTGAGAATTCCCCATTGTTTGAGTACTCAGCCAGACACGAAATATATGCTCCAATAATCGTACATAAGGTAGGAGATTCAACGATCCTTACCCTAACGATGAAGAAAAATGAAAATGTGGATAAGTTGATAGCACTTTTCCCAAGTAAATTTCAAGCTGAAGATAAGGGCAAGTCATGGCTTATCAGGTCTCCGCTTGAGCTTTTCTCTGACATTTCTATCATTGATGAAATCATAAAAATCCCTTCTGTTATTATGCAGCACCTGTACCTGAAAAATGGAAAGCTCTTTATTGATTTCAGATTTCATGAGTCCAAGTCCGCGGAGATTTCCAACCTTATCATAGAACATCTGACAGATGATGGGAAAATTGCTTTAGAATCATTGACTCCTAGGTCTGGTGCTATATCATTCCTCTCGGAGATGAATTCAATGATTCCCATTACCTTCATCAGTTACTCTGTCCCTTTGTTGAATGCAGACCCTCTTGAAAGATTACTTTCGGCCGATGACAGCATAGCAGAGGTTGAAAAGAAACTTGGTCTTAAATACCGGGCTCTTATTTTTTCAAGATCTCCCTTGACAAAGCAAGATGATTTTATAACAATATCAAAGGAAGATAATTTATATGAAACATGGGGAAATAATCCCATATTACAAGAAATAAGGAAAATTGTCAACGATAAATCTATACTTCGATTGGCTCACTTCTTGGAAGTAAAGGAAGGTAGACTAATAGTTTCATTTTTTATACCCACGTATGATGCAATGGAGTTTATACGGTTAATTTCCAAGATTGATTTTAATACAGAGAAACATCCTATAAAATTACGTAGCTTTCAAGCTTATCATGAGGGTATTATTAATAAACCTGATAGGGAAACCTACTCCTACAAGATTGGGGTGCCTTTAAAATGATCCTTGGAAACTGTGCAGTATTAGAACTTCATGGAGTTCAACCTAAATATCTAAAAATAGGTCAGATGAAAATGGGAGAGCAGGATCATTTCCACGTCATCGGAAGAGAGAGGGGAAAATGGTTCTTTTATCGTAGGATCAAAGAGCAATTGACCCCTGAAGAAAAAAAATTGCTTGCAGAACGAATTAGTTCTCTTAACATGGTTATTGATCCATCTTCCCCATCAAATATAATTAGAATGTCCGTTCCTGATTTCCAGGGGCAGTTCTATGATGATATCAATGACATACCTGGATGCAGGGTTTCACCCATTACGCTTCAGAATGATGGAAACGTTTATGTCAGCATCGAATATGAAGAGAGCCAATCCCAAAAAGTCAGCGACAGGTTTCTGGACTTTGTAATGGAAGAGGCACCCTATGAAAGGAGCATTGTTCATTTCGGCTCTAATCCCAATGATCTTCCATATTTGTTGAATTTATATCTATCTCTCGGGAATTCACTTGGAAACCTGTCCTTAGTTAAAACCAGATGGATTATTGACAGGGAAAGAATCGACTCTGAAAATCAGGGTATTTTTCAGAACAGCGGAGTTTTTATTCCAAAACAATTTGTGGATGATGAATCAGACAGGTTAATATGGAAAATGAATCAACAGCCAATCAAGGGTAATGCTCACTATGCAGTCATAAATGAGTCTAAACATTTAGTTGAGATGAATGTAAGATCAAGATTCTTTTCTGATTTCTATGCAAATGTAATCAGAGGTTATAGTGGAGCTATCTTCTCAGGTCTTAAGTGCGAAGAGAGCACACTAACCAGCTATTTTATCGTCGAAAGGCATGCAATGGAACGTTTTCTTGAAGGATTGCACAGCCATTGGAATCTGCCGCCGAGAAAGCATCATAATAACTATCTGGTGGAGATTTCCGATCTATTCAATTATGGCAATCTGTCTGAATTTCCATTCTAATATAATAATTCTTCACTGATCTTGTATAAAGTCAACAAAAGAGATAATTTTGTAACATATCAACTTTGAAAGCAAAATAAGTGCTGGCAAGGATATTTAGAGTGTGTTTCAGTATATTCTATCCGTGGAAGCATATGATACGTTATGAAAACACAAATAATTAACGTTATGCCGAATTTTTTTGGATATCTAATGTAAATCATGAAGGCGATCAGCAGGTTCAACGGAAAGGTGAGAATGGTGCGCGACAATATGCATTGCTTCAGACAAACTTTCATAATTCAAGGCCAAGCAATAAAGGCGGATGCTGATGTTATAACTCTTATACCTGAATTGAATTACATTAAGCCCTGTTTTGGCTAAGAAACAATATTCCTTATGTGTATATAATTCTGTACCAACATTTTTTCATAAAAAATGCAACGTTATTTAGTGGATATGACCCTTTATTCTCCATACTATTCGTTAATTTTAATTTAAGACTCAAAGTCTAATCCATAATTTCCAAGCACATTCTTTCGAATAATAATTACAGAGATAAAAGCAACAATTGAAATGAAAATATTAAAATTAATTGATAGATGGTTTAAAAAATCAGTAATTACCTGCAAAATTGGTCAAAATTGTATTTGCAACTGACTGATCCTGGAAATAGCTGATGCCTGACCAGGTAAAATCATCAAGCGATGCAGTGTGTATATCATTGGAAAATGTGTAAAGATGATCGTACCCAAAATATGTTGCAGAGTGTTCTGAAACAACACCATCGTTTGCGCCATTGAACAGAACATATCCCCACCATGGATCATAAGTTCCGGCATAGACTGTCCATACTGTGCTTCCATAATAAGTATTGACATTGCCCAGAGAACTTGCCAGATTATTAAGGAAATTTGATCCCTGAGTCATTTCATTTACCTGAGTTCCTGTATATCCAGATAAACCAAGGCATTGCGCAAGCCCAGCAAGTGGAGAACCGTCAAATGGAGATGCCATAAATATTACATTTTTCAGATTAATGTTTGTCATGTCAAAGTGTTCAAGCATATATGTTGTCACAAGACCACCCATGCTGTATCCAATCATATCTACGTTGAATTGACTCCCTCCAAATATGGTTTCAAGAGCTGTACCCAGTTCATTCCCTATGGAACTTATTGGCGTATTTGATGTTCCTGTAAATGAGGAATCGTAGAAAGTATATCCATTACTGAACTGAATTTGGAATTCCCCATAATATTGAACGCTTCCTACTAGATATCCAGCATTTACCAATTGCTGATATATGTTTACGCCAGAATGCCATGTACCTGTGGATGGTGCTCCTGATGTATCTCCTGGATCAAAGCCGTGAACCAGAATCACAACTGTCTGAGAATTGCTAATTAGTGATGATGCTGCGACCTCCGGTTGCACACTGTTTCTTTCACTTATTGCTGTTCCCGGTATCCCCTGTTCAAGAATAACGGTAAAGCTGAACAGCATCACCATTATTATTCCTATTGCGCTTATCTTTTTTAACCGCATAAAAAATATACAACCTTGATGTATTTATAATTTCCTTTACAAATATATATAGAACCATATAGATTATAGAGAGCTTAGTAAATACCATTCATTCCAGTGGCTCCCATAAATAGATTCTACTGTCAGATGTCAACATCCACGCCCTAAAGGACAGTGACTTGTTGCTTTCAGGGATTTGTGGATCGGGACGCAACGATTGGCTGGTTGAAATTCCTTTGCCATGAGGAACTTCTCCAGTGTCCGGTATATGTATTCATCAATGAAAGCCCTAATCTGTTCTTCGTACGGATCAAGTTTTGATCTCATGTTTCCTTTCCTTTTGGCACGAATCCCGGTTTTCCTTAGCATTTTGCTTACTGTATTTCTGGATATACCGAATTCTTTTGTTATCTCTCGATTGCTCATTCCGCTTTCTTTCAGATGCCTTGTCATTCTCCACACCTCCAGCCCGTGCAATAATGATCACTATCTGCACGAGCAAATGGATCAAAATTAAACCGGCGTTCTGGATCACTTTTATTCCGTCGAAAATGCATAATTATCAACCAGCGATTACAACTCGCATTGGCGGCACGATTTAAGTTTGGTGTTAGGCCAAAGTGATTGCAGTTGTTATTTTCTCTTCCTTATCACCATGACTGAAAGACTTATTGCTGCAATGATAACGAATGAAACTATTACGCCATATGTTTCTATGTCAGGAGTTCCAACTGTTGTAATTTCTTTTGGAGATACAGCTTTATAAGTTATCTTGTTTGAAATATTGCTTCCACTTACAACTATTGAACCTGATGATGGAGATACAGTGTAACCGGTCGCCAAAGATACTTCATATGAGTATGTTCCATTTGTCATTAACATGGAAAAAGATGACCCGGTTATTGGACCAGAATCTATATAATTTGTAAGGTTAACATACCACACAGCGCTAGCAGGGAGACCAGATTCCGTGAATGTAACTGTGAATAATTCTGAAAATTGCACAGATACAGTTAAGGAGGATCCTTTTACTTCGAATGGAGTTGATGCCGTTGATACTTTGAATCTTTTATCTAGTGTCACTATTATATACGAATAAGTTCCGTTTATGAGATAGAAAGAATATGATGTTTCCATTATTGGCATAGAATCATTTCCATTAGTTAGATTTACATACCATGCTATACCTAATGGTAATCCAGATTCTTTGAATGTGATTGAATATTTCACTTCTGAAAATGTGATTGTTTCTAGTAATGATGAGCCATTAACATAAAATGAACCTGAAGATGTTGACGGGGAGTATATCTTATTGGAGGTTGAAATGATATAGTAATATGTTCCATTGGTTAGGGATAATGAATAGGATGACCCTGTTATTGGACCAGAATCTACATAATTTGTAAGGTTAACATACCATTCTTGACCTGCCGGGAGATTCGTTTCACCAAAAGTGATTGTATATTTAGTCACATTGGTTCTAACTGATGTGAAATTTATGGCGACAAGAGTGTTGTTTCCACTGACATTTATGCTTCCAGCAGATGGTGATACTGAATATCCTGATATGTTACTAATAGCATATAAGTACGTTCCGTTTGGTTCTGTGAATGTTATTGTGCAAGTTGTGGATGATTCAGTTGTGCGGTTAAGAGTAACTGACCATGATGTTCCTATAGGGAGACCTTTTTCCCGAAGTTTGACTTGAAATTGCAATGATTCGTCTTTTCTTAAATAACTAGCTATTGATTCCGGTTCAGAGCTATTCCAGACATAAAAAACATGGGGTTCTTTTGAGGAAGTATTAAGCCACATTCCATAATATGATGAATTTAAATTCGAATTATTAACCTCTGGTAATTGAATTCCGATTGGTGCTCCGTCTCCGGCAACAGCGGAAGTGGCCCATCTGATATCATTTCCTGATAAACCTGTTATATTTGTTGCTGTTCTTTGGAATTCGTTAATAAAAAATTGCGCTGGACTTCCATAACCTCCCGAACCTGATTGGATACATCCTGTATCCGTAATAATGGGGATATAATTATTTTCAACTGCATAATCATTGTAAGAATTATCTATAAGGTCTGAACTGGTATAATTTTGAGATACCAAATCAAATGAAGAGCCGGTCCAATGTAAAATAATGATTAAACCATAACTGCCTGCTCCATCATTAATCCAGATGTCATTAGTGTTCACATCAACAATTATGTCAAAAACACCATTGATCTTATAAGTTTGATTGGTTGTTATATTGTAAACCTTTGATATTTCTCCGTTTATGCCTATGCGGGCATATTGAATATTATCAGTTCTTGTCCCGTCTGCCCACACATCAACAAATTCATCATATTGGGGGATGAAATAGATATTATTAGCTTCAACTATATAAAATGGGTCTGTTCCGGAATAAACTAATGTTTTTTCATAGAAGTTCCAAACATAATAATTTGATTCCCCACCGCCTATCCCAATGAAATTACCGTTGCCGACATATGTTAATTGAAAGTTACTATTGCATGTCGGCAGCATGGAAAGATTGGTTTCGGTGTAATTTATTACCGTATTATTTACTAAATTGAAACCCCAAATTTCAAAATAATCTTTAGGATTTGTTCCGTAAATGAAAATCCACTTTAACACGTTTGTGTTATTATAGTAGGGCATTTCCCCATAATATTCTCCGTTGTAGTTTAAATAATTATATTTTAAATATAAAAGAGGGCTTTTCGCCAGATAACTAATATTGTTGCCAATAAAGTTTTGCTCTACCAATGTGCCGTTGTTTTGTATGTAGTAAGCCCCGGTGAAATTATTGGCCATATTAATAACACTACCCGCTGTACCTTTTGTTGTAGAAATATTATAATCTAAATTTTGTAAAGTAAAATTTGCATAGTCATATGATTTGTCACTACAAACAAATCTATCAATAGGGGTATTGAGAGGGGCTAAAGCTACATTACCAAAGTTGCTTTCATTTTTTACTGGGTGTGCATTTATATCTTCAGTTTGCGTTATAAGTGAAAAAGCAGGCAATATCATGATTAAAGTCAATAGAATGGAAAGAAAGACATACTTTTCCACAATGAGTTATATATCGTGCATGTATAAAATTCTTACTTGTGCTTGTTTTTACATCATCCGGTTCTTCAATATTATCAAACCTCTGAAATTATAGTATTGGCTTTTTGCTCTTTCTCTTAAAATATCCCCTTATTGATGGGTTATTATCAGGTAGTTTCCAGGTCTTTTTCAAGTATTCCGAGAACCTTCAATATCTTTGAACTGACTGAAAAACTGGAAGGGAGGGTTCCATAATCCTCTCCATCTATCTCTACAAGTGCAGAACCATCTATATGTAATCTCTTTGTTGTGAAGCTTATAACCTCCTTGTCGTGAATATAAGAACCACTTTTTAATTTCCTTAGATTCATCAGAAGTTTTGCTCGACCTGCACCTCTGATGATATGAACCGTTAAAAGACCGTCATCCATGGATGCATCCGGGGCAGCCTTTATTCCACCACCAAAGTATAGACCATTTGCAACAATGATCTCTGAAACATCTAATGTTTCCTCAAATTCTTCTGATTGTATGGAACATTCAAATTTTTTGAAATTATAAAGTTCCATAAGTATGGTTGATGTGAATGAACTACCGCCTCTTTTCTTCTTATGGGAATTCATCCGTTTCATCACGTCTGCTCCAAACCCTGCTTCGGCTATATTGGCAAAGTATCTTTTCCCAAGGGATGATTCAACTATCCCCAGATCCACGCTCACTGAGATATTTCGGTCTATCATATCCTGTATTGAACCTTCCCTGTTAATGCTGAAGTTTCTCACGAAATCTGAGCCTGTTCCTGCTGAGACCGGTATGATCGTGATATCTTTTCCTTCACATGATTGAACCACTTCGTTGAGTGTCCCATCACCTCCAACTACTGCAATAAACTCATTACCGTCGGCTATGGCCTTCTCTGCAAATGTTTCTGCATCACCATGTTTTTCAGTAATTGAATATGTCAGGTCATATTTTGAAAGGAGATTCTTCACCTTCGGCCAAACATTAGATGAATACCCACCTCCTGCATTGGGATTGACTATTGCATGTATTTTCGCTGTCATTTTTTTATCTCCCTGAATGCTGAATTTACTGCCTTCTCTTCAGATTTTCCCAAATCTTCCCTGTAGATCCTGAAAGCTTCCCTTCTCCTCAATATATCTTCCGGAAATACTGCACACTCATACCTGATTTCATTAACGAATCTCTCCGCGCTTTCAGGTCTTTGATAAGAAATTTCCGGCATCCCCTTAATATGGAACCTTAAGCCAAATTTCATTGAGACAATCTTGGCAACCTTTCTGGATGCCGCCCTATAATTTGTCAGTTTGCCACCGAATACGTTTATTACATATCCATCTGTCTTAATCACAAAATCTCTTGGTATCTTTCCGGGATCATCAGCGTCGCCAATTAGTGGTCTAATACCGGCATATGATGTGAGAATATCTTTCTGATCAAGATCGGGTATGACCTGCTTTGCGCTCCTGATTATATAATCAATATCGTCCATAGATGGCTCAAAATCATTAGGATTTTCAACCAGATTATCTGTTGTCCCGATGATTAGAACTTCTCCGGCAGGAATTATAAACATCTGTCTTCTGTCTATTTGAGACATGAAAGCAATTCCTGAATCCATGGGAAACTTGCTCCTGCTCACCGCTATGTGCACCCCCTTGCTGAGTTTGAATGGCAGTGAGGATTCGGTATTCGTCATTTTTGCTATTGTTTCTGCCCATGGTCCTGCGCAGTTGATTATCATCCTTGATCTCACGCGTATTGATCGTTTGCCGATTGAATCATATATTGAGGATAGGTAATGCTCACCTGCCTTTTCCACTGACTTGAATTCTGAATAGTTCATGCATATTGCACCATTTTCATGTGCAGTTACAATATTATATATGACAAGTCTTGAATCATCACACCATCCGTCTTCGTATTCAAAATAACCTTTGAAATCAGATGGATATTTTCCCCCATTTTCATGGAACTTCGGAATCTTAAGTTTTCCACCGAGAAGATTGTACAGAAAGAGACCTGTTCTGATGGTTGATCTTTTCCATGTGGATTCCCCTATGAGAATATTGAACTTTATTTTTTTAGAATCTCTAACATTGGAAAGGATATAGTTACGCTCTTTCAGCAACTCTCTGACCAGCCTGAATTCTCGTTCCTGAAGATATCTTAATCCGCCATGGATCAACTTCGATGAGCCCTGACTTGTCCCTGAACCAAAGTCTGATTTTTCAACAAGAATTGCTGATATGCCATTCTTTGAAAGTATATTTGCAATTCCCGCACCTGTGATTCCACCGCCTATTATGAGAACATCATAGAAACCTCCATCAGCTTGGTCTATGTCCTTCTCCCTGATAATATAAGAAAATTCCTTCATCTGTTCAATCCTCTGAGAACAGCGGATCGTATATCCTTTTCCTAATTGGAGTTATCTTCTCGTCAAGATATTTTTCCAGATATTTACCTGGACCATGATGGTGACTCACTGCACATCCATTTTCTATGAATGTATTCATTATTACATCACGGACATTTTCCAGTAGTTTCATCTGATCATCTTCTCTCCAAATGACAAATGTGAAATAAATACAGGCTCCAGAAGAGTAAATGTGAGATATATGCGACATTATGATTCCCTTTGCATGTTCCTTCTCGATCTGATCCGAGAATCTCTGTTGCACCGCTTTGTGAACATTATAAAGGTTGCTCCATGTTGTGGACGTTTCAAGCGTATCAGGTATCATACCTTTCTTCCACAGAATATTTCCCAAAGCAGGTCTTGAATATCTTCCTTCAAGCCATTGCCTGGCTGGGTACTTCCCTGCATTTATTGCTTTTCGTGGTATTTCAGGTGATGGAATAGAATTATTAACCATTATGAGCATGGAACCATTCCTTGCTCCGGTTATCTTCAGATAACCTTCATAGAGTTTTTTCATCGGCGTGTTAAATTCCCCATCCAGTGAAATTGAAGTTTCAACTTCGTCTGAAAGCCTTAAAATGCTGGGGTAAAATTTCATTTTAGAAATTTGTTTTATCCCTTCCTCGTAATTCTTGAAAAAATATGAATTGAAGAACCTCCTTGTTGGGTTTTTATAAAGCTTGAAGGCAACATCCGTTATTAATCCTGTTCTGCCCTCTCCACCCAAGGCTAGTGTTTTTAAATCCAGACCCTCTGAATTTCTGGGAACAAATTCTTCCCTGAAGAACCCTGCTGATCCTATCATCCTCACCCCTATGATGATATTTTCCATTCCACCATACTGGTTAGATTCCTGACCTATTGCCTTTGTTGCGACCCATCCACCTAAGGTTGAATATTCAAACGATTCCGGGAAATTTCCAAGAGTGAATCCATATTCATGAAGAATGCTTTCTGCCTCTAAACCAGTGTAACCCGCTCCCAGAATGACATAATTCTCTCTGAATTCAACTCTCTTGAAATTCTTTGTACTGACAGCAAGTTTAATCTTACCCTTTGAATGTAAGAGAGCACCGGTTACATTTGATGTCCCACCTACAGGAATTAACTCATATTTCCTTGGATCAAGGTTTTTAATCATACTTTCTATATTTCCATAATCTGGAAAGACAACCGCTTCAACAGGTTCTCCCAATTTTCCCAGTCTTGCAGCAAGTATTTCCATGGATGATTTTCCAAATGAATATGCTATCCTGTCCTCGAATGCGAAACTGAGTTGATCTATGGGAAAAAATGAAGAGAGAAGCTTTTTCAATTTTTCGTTTACGGGTAGTTCACGAGTTTTAAAATTGCCATCCCATTCTTCCTCTTCCTTATGCATTAAGAGCTTCTCTATGGAATGTGCTTTCGAGGCGTATTGAGTATCTGATTTTGCTGATCCATATAGAACTGGAACCGAAGACGCCATGGGGATGAATACCTAATTGAAATAATAGAATGATCATTGAAAAAGATGGAAATGATTATATCCATTCCAGATGATAAACGCCAATGAAGAAGGTTGCTGTTGCGTTGGCAATTTTGATGTTTTTCACCATTTTTGTTTCATATAACTCCACAGCCTCAACATCACCAACAAAGACAGAAACATCAATAACACACGTTATTGAAATAATGATGGAAAATCATGCCTTTGACAATATCTTTGGGAAATACCCTTGCGATTCCAACACATCCTCAAACCAGACCCTTATTAATTCGTTGGAAAAACCTGTTAATCTCATAACTAATCCCCCTAATCAATATATAATGAATGAATTGAAGGCTGTTCCCAATGGAACATATAGTACCCCTGACCCTGTGGAGGGATATTCTGCATATCACCTGGATTGGAATAATGGAAAGATGAATGGCTTCTACAATAATTCCGGACCCCAATCAATGACATATTATACTGCATCGCAGGTTGCTCCCCTTTGGGACCTTGCAGAGGAGTATTCACTTGGTGATATGTATTTTGCGAGTATGTTATCAGAGACATCCCCAAACAGGCTCTACAACATGGCCGGATTTTCTCCTGTGATAAATGATTATGGCCCGCCACCATATATCCCATTTTCCGAAACCATATTTGGAGAGCTCCAATCACATGGAATATCTTGGGGATATTACACAAAAGCAGTTAACAGCGATATGAATGTCTTGGGATATATATCCGGTATAACACAGAAGACACCTGAACTTGGAAGCTGGCAGGACTTTCTTTCTGAACTGAAAAACAACTCTATTCCAAGTGTTTCATATGTAATGCCTATTGGCGGCAACGCAGTGGATTATTCAAGCGGACCGCCCCATAGCATGTTGAAGGGAGAACTGTGGTTAATTTATATGATTGATGCCATAATGCAAAGCCCGGAATGGAACAGTACTGCAATATTCCTCACTTTTGACGAGGGGGGAGGATTTTATGACCAGATCGCGCCCCCAAGCGTTGGAGGGCATATGCTTGGCCAGAGGATTCCGTTTATCCTCATATCACCATATTCCAAGGAAAATTATGTTTCTTCCACAATTTTGAACCATGCCTCTATCCTGGGATTTATAGATTATAACTGGGAACTTCCAGCATTGAACAGATTCGTTGCTTTGAGTAATATTCCACTTGACATGTTCAATTTCAATCTCCCATATCAGTCCGGCAATATTAGAAGAGCTCCTTTGCAAATTTTGTCAAACAAGGAGTTTCAACTTCCGTCTTCCCCTGTATTCACCCTTAATAGCAATCCCCCTTCCCTTTCATCCATGTTTCCTATGCCACTGCAGATTGGTCTCAAACAATTACCTTACGGCAGAAACGGAAGCAGTGCATTCAACCTTTCAGAAATCAGTTCTGATTTGTATATCCAAAATGATCATTCTTATGTACCATGGTATGTGACAAACCAGTTTATGATTGCAAGTTCAGCATTATCCATATTCATTGCTGCAGTTGCATCCACAAGAATTAGGAGGAGTAACAGATGAGAATTTTGTCGAAATATCTCTTTCTATTTACCCTTGCAATAGTAAATACATCACTTGCAGGGTTAATTCTATACATATCTCCCGTTCTTTCATATGTGGGGTCTGTGGACCAGATACCTATAATCATTGAGGGGTTGTTGAGCGGTGCCATATTTTCTTCCATTTTCGGTTTTATTCTATCCTTTATCCCTCATAGATTAAACATTAAAGTAACTCTTTCAATCATACTTTCCCTTCTAATTTTTTCCATCTTGATGACAATCTATTTTATTGATAGCCCCCTACCTAATTCTTCAGTATTTCTTGGGTCTTTTGCATCAGAATCATTTATCATGGTATTCGTTGTGATGTTTTATGTTTCCACCGGAAATGCCACTGTGAAAAATCGTTTCTTTTCAGCTGTTCTGATGTTCATATTCAATGTGCTTGTCTTTATTATGGTAGCAATCATATATCTAAGCCTTGGGCAGTCTGATTTCCCTTATATTCTGGAGACAATAATTGTGGTATCCATAATTTGCATGATTCCATTTTTGGGAGTGAAGAATATGGAGCCAAAGTCTTCAAAAGAATAGATCTAAAAAATATATTCTAATCGATTTCGAATCCAGAACAATTCCATTAGTTATGGGTGGAAATGTGCAAGAAAACTTATTTAACATATTAAAGAAGCGCCACGATATCCAGACATTTATGAATCGCTTAGATGTGTTGGAGACGATATATCGGCATCTATATATAGTCGTATGACATATACAGTTGAGGTAAAACAAATGGAAAGAATGCAAGAAGGAAGATGTGGCTGCAATGGCCATGGAATGAAAAGGCACATGAGCGAAAGCTCAGAAGATCTGGAAGACTACAAGGAGCAACTTGAGGAACAAATCATGGTTCTCCAAAAGAGGCTTTCCAGACTAAATGAGAAGGCAAAAGGAAAGGTTGAGTAAATTAAAACCCCCTTAACCTTAAAGGATTGAATTTCGATTGGTAATGTTAATTCTTCTCCTATGAGATTGAATTTACATTTCCAGAAATTCATCCAAATTTATTTTTTCAAAAATAATAAATGTATAAGAGATATTGAGAACCAACATGAAAGACCGATGCAACTGCAGATGTGGACCATTCACAATTAATATGATACCGCCAGGCATACTCAAACCGCTAATATTGAAAATATTGGAGCAGAGAGATATGCATGGATATGAAATCATGCAGGAAATTTCAATTCGAACGCATGGTCTATGGAGACCAACACCAGGATCAATGTATCCTGCCCTAAGTTCCCTGGTTGAGGAAGGTTATGTACAAAGGGAAGAGCAAAAACAGGGGGACAGACAGAAATTTGTCTACACCCTAACAAATTCAGGGTTAAATGCAATAAGTGACCTTGGTAAGTTCAAGGAAGAATGGAGAAGTGCTCTGGATTCTCTCATCAATATATGGTAGGATGAGAAAGAGGAAATAAATCATCGAGTTTTTATTTAAAATAAGAGTCTTCCATTGTTATCATATATACATACATTACAGAGAATATAGAAATTATTGAACCCGCTATTACAAATATGTAATCATATCCGGTTAGATTTTGAGCAAGAGCTGTTGGAATTATCATTAGATGAGTCATTGCTTCAATTATGAGTATTGAATATTGGAGAGGATTGAAAAATTGAATTGATGAAAGAATAGAATTTGCCGTGCTTGTTGGTTGAGAAAAAACATTATTTGAACCATCAAATATGATCTCCATAAAAGTGAATATTATTATCCATGCAATTTCAATAATTGTGGATAAAACCATAATTAGTTTTCTTGTTTTTTCAGGGTTATTGGAAGATGACCCAATTGAATATAGAATTGCCATGAAACCAGTGAGGAACAATGCGGCAATGATTATTGATATGGGATATGCTGCATAAGGTTCTGTATGAGTATAGAAGGAATAGATCATTATTGATCCGAGCCCTATTAGGAGAGCCGTACCTACTGGTATAATGCCGCGTATCATTGGTTCTTTCAGTGAAAGGATGCTCTCTTTTGTTGACGATGGTTCACCTTTCTTTGTCTTTATTTTGGGTTGTGTGAAAAATATTCCTGTGAGAATTATTATGGATGTTATGAAGGCAACCTGAAAGATATCATTCCAGATTATCTGATTGTAGTTCTTCTGGATATCTGTTAGATTCCTTACCTGGCTGCTGTTGATAAAATGATATTGGGGGAACGTTCCACCTACGATGAATTGATAATTGTCATTTGTTTTAAGATAGCTTGAAATAGGTATGACTATATTAGTAAAGTTTTGGTATGTTCCCAGAAGTTTTGTCTGCGGATTGTATCCGTAAGGAATTGTTTGATTGCTCTTATAGCAGCTTAAGGTTGCACATGATGTATAGTTGCTGGTTGATGCAGATAATCCCGAAAAGTAATGGATCATTATTGCAGGTTCAGAAGGATCTGATTGTGATTGAACCATTGCGGAAAAGTATGTATACCCTAAAGATTCCAAAATAGAAACACTATCAAATTTATGTGTTCCAAAGAATGTAGAGTAGGATAGCTTATATGCATTGAATAAAGTACCTGCATATTGGGCACAGCCGGAGCACTGGTATACATTGATAATAGCACACCCATTTTGGTTAGTTGTATTTACATCCGTTCCCGAGTAAAGAATTTCCAATCCTTTTACGGGCTCTCCAAACTGATTATAAACATAAATTGGGAATTTAACATATGAATTTCCTCTTACATATATTGGCGATACAACAATATTTAGTTTTGTGCTCCCAATACGATCTTTCTCAAGGTTATAAAATGAAAAAATGGATGCTGAAAGGACAAGAACAAGAGCTATTGCAATAATCTTCTTCCATGTAATATAACCATCCATTCACTGAATAAGTTAAAGTTCATTAAAAATATTATCTAAATTGCAGCATGATAACTTAGTGGGTTCAGTCAAATGTTTTGAAATATCCTCTTCTATATTATACAATAGAATTTATTCGCTTAGAAAGCAAACAATGTCCTTTAGTTGATTGGATGAATACTTTAAATATAACCTCTCCAGCCTATCTTCCCCCTTTGATTGAAAACTTTATTTATTCATTGGGCTTTAATTGAGATATGTATAAATTTCCATCGGAAGAATGGGCAAATGCATATTTTGAAAAGCTAAATGGAAACGCTGATTACAAAGACTCAGCAAGAGATTGGGAGGGGGATATAACCCTAATTATCAATGCAGATGAGACCATGAAAGAAGATGCGTATCTCTATCTCGATCTATATCACGGAATTTGCAGAAAATACATATTCACAAATGACCTGAATAAAATTCCAAAATCTGAATTCACTTATTCAGGAAAATTTGGAAATTGGAAAAAGTTGATCAACGGTGAAGTAGACCCAATAAAGGGAATTTTGACCGGGAAATTCAAGCTTAAGGGATCGATGGCAAAGATTATGAGATATACCAAGGCAGCAAAATTAATGGTCAACACTGCTTCTCAGGTCCCGTCGGTGTTCTGAATGTGGTTTTTTAGAAGCCCGTCAATAATATACGGGGAAGATTCCATTTCTTATCTGAATGATATTCCTCAAAGAAGGATTGCCATATTAACTGATGGAAACATTGTGAGAGCTGGACTGGTGCAGAAAGTCAGGCATGAACTTCCTGAAGATGCAAAGGTTCTCATAATAGATGATGTCCCCGTTGAACCAACATTATCATATGTTTCTTCCATTAAGGGAAAAATAGATCAATTCAAACCTGATCTCATTATGGGACTTGGAGGCGGATCTTGCATGGATTGCGCAAAAGCTGCCTTTGTCACCTATGAGAAACCTGGTCTTGACATGCATGATATTACTCCACTCATAAATCTTGATCTTAGAAAGAAAGCCAGGATAATCCTCATACCAACAACCAGTGGAACAGGATCAGAATGCTCCTGGGCGGCGGTGATTAGTGAGGATGATCATGGCAGAAAGAATGAATTTGCCTCGCCTGAAATAATTGCGGATTTTGCAATACTTGATCCGGTTATGGTAAGTTCTCTTCCTGAAATGGTTAGAAAAAGCACAGCAATAGATGCCCTTACGCATGCCATAGAGGCAAGAAGCAGTGCATGGAAAAACCCATACTCCGATATATTTGCCGATAAAGCTGTTGAACTTATCACTTCAAACCTCATGGACGCAATAGCCGACAATGAAAATGTAGATGCGATCACTAATGTTCACATAGGTGCCTCAATGGCTGGTCTAGCTTTCTCCAACTCCCAGATAACTCTTGCTCATTCCCTTGGACATTCGCTTGGAGCCCATTTCAATATTCCACACGGAATTTCGGTGGGCATATTCCTTCCGCATGTTATCCGCTTCAATTATTCTCAAGCAAAATCAGAGTATTCAGCCATAAATAAAAAGTTTCCAAAGTCCCTGAGAAAAAAATATCTGCATCTTACAGTTGAAAATTTCCTGAAACAGCTTTCAATGCCAATGACAATTGCTGATCTGAAAATTCCTAAAAATGAATATGAAAAAAAGATGGATTCTATGGCAAGCCTTGCCCTTGAATCAACAGGAACGGTGTTGAACCCAAGAGATGCAGGAAGAAGTGAACTGGAGATGCTTTTCAAGGAGATTGAATGAGATGAAAAGATATGGAAATTTAATCAATGGAAACATGGATAATGCCGGTATTGAATATGATGTAATTTCACCCATAGACGGTTCAATTTATGCAAAGGCCGTTAAAGCCAGTGAGGAGAAGACAAAGGAAGCAATAGATATTGCCTATGACGCCAGGGAAAAATGGGAGAATATTCCACTTTCCGGACGGAAGAAAATATTTGCCAAAATGGTTTCCATCTTTGAGGAAAAGCTTGATGATTATGCAAGGATCGAGGCAGAGAATACAGGAAGGACACTTCGTCAAAGTGTGTTTATGGATACGAATATTGCCCTAGAACACATGCGGTATTTTTCCACTACAAACGAATTCAAGAGCAGCCGAAAGATTAAGCATCCGGAATATCCCCAGAGTTATGGCATTGTTCAGAACAGACCCATTGGAGTAGTTGGTGCCATAACTCCATGGAATGTACCACTTCTCATGGCAGTATGGAAAATATTCCCTGCACTTCTTGCTGGCAATACCATGGTTCTCAAACCAAGTCATTACACCCCAGCAACGACATTTGAACTTGCACTGGATCTAAAGAGAGCCGGACTGCCTGATGGAGTTCTAAATATTGTCACAGGTGAAGGATCAGTTATTGGAAAGGCCCTTGCCAAGAGTGAAAAGGTTAGGGGCCTTTCATTTACGGGAAGCACCGAAACAGGAAGAAATGTGACCAGAAATGCCGCAGGAACCATCAAGAAAATTGTTATGGAACTTGGAGGGAAATCTCCAAATATTGTCCTTGAGGATGCCGATCTTGAAAGGGCTGCGAAGGGCGTTCTATTTGGTATATTTCTCCATTCTGGTCAGTTGTGCGAAAGCGGAAGCAGACTTCTGGTTCAGTCCTCAATAAAGGAGAAATTCCTGAGAGTATTAGAATCCTATGCGGAGAGGATGAAAAGCGGTGATCCTCTTGATATGAATACGGATATTGGAGCAATAACAACCGCAGAACAATATGATAAGATTAGAAATATGATCCGCAGGGCAGAGGATGATGGAGCTAAGGTATTCTACAGAAAAACAATAGAAGGAAGCGTTCCCAAAGGAGGCTTCTATATCGGGCCAACCATAATGGATAATTTAAGTCCGGGGATGGAAATAGCCAGTGAGGAGGTGTTTGGACCTGTGCTTTCAGTTCTTGAATTTGATAAGATCAGTGAAGCTGTAGAGATTGCAAACCAGAGCAATTATGGTCTTGCATGCGGTGTGTGGTCTAAGGACACAAGAAAAGCAATTAAAGTTGCAAACATGATTAACGCGGGAACTGTGTGGATTAACGATTACCACCTCATATCTGCGGCTGCACCAAGAGGGGGATTTGGTAACAGTGGAATAGGAAGGGAACTTGGAAGGGAAGGAATTTATGAATTCACAGAGTCACGGCACTTCTTCGTAAGTGATGAAAATAATGAGCTTGTCGATCTTTCCTTTGGATTGATCGTCTCAGATTAGGCTATGTATGAGGTTGCTGAGGAATCAAATTTCTTGATAAATCTTATTTTATCTCCCCTTCCGCCCTGAAGTTCCCTGATCTGTGGATATATCTTCCATAGATCACCCATACTAATAATTGCTGCAGGATGCTTCATGCCATATGTGGAAACGGCAACCAGTAATGTCATATGTCTTGCTGTGTTTTCGTCGATATAACCAAGTGAATGCATATATTCATGAGTCAATAACATATAGACAAATGAATTAAATTCTTTATGGGATGTTGTCAATTTCTTCATGACCTCTACTATTTCTTCATTCATTACTATGTAATTTCCCCAAATTTCCCAAAGGGCTCCGACATTCCACGGCAAGTTTGAAAATGCCAAACCAAGACCTGAACGTTCCTGCTTGAAAACTTCCTTTACAGATCTCTTAACCACGTCAAAGATCTCATCGATATCCATTTGATCATCGAGAGAGAAAGCTTCTTTGTTTTTTTCTTCCAGATACAAAAGTTCTATCTCTTTTTTCTTTCTTGCTGCTTCAGAAAGAACTCTTGGTTCATCCGGAGGAATGTTCCCATGAGTCATGCTCGGAAATGACTTTCATAATATTAACCTTTTTATAAATTAAATGTTTCAATGAAACATACTTTATGAGTAACTGAATAATAATGACCCATGACAAAGAAGACAATAAATTTAAAGGATGATTTGAAAAATAGAATATTTTCTGATTCAGTAATGGACGGAAATGTTCTCTACATATCAGGACAGGTTGGAACTGCTGAAGGAGAGGATAATTCCTTTGAGAAACAATTCAGAAGGGTTTTTGAAAAATTGAGTTCAATCCTCAAAAAAGCGGATATGTCTCTGGAAAATGTTCTTCGGGTTGGCGTATATTTGAAAGAGAGAAGTGATTTCCAAAAAATGAATCAGCTTTTCACGGAGTATTTTCCAAAGAACCCGCCTGCAAGATCAACAATTATAACAAATCTCGTAAATGAAAATATGCTTGTGGAAATCGATGCAATAGCATCCAGATAATTTCCCATCTTTGCTCTTGCAAGGATTTTGTTCTACTCACAATGGCAATAGGAGACTTAAGAGTGTTATTGTCAAAACTGGAAAACCAATGATAAAGCCGGTCTTCATATAGTAAAGAGGCTTAATCTCTATTCCCCTCTTTCTTTGGAGGGTAAAGAGCCATAACAGTGTTGCCAGAGAACCTATTGGTGTAAATTTTGGTCCGATGTCATTGGCGATGACACTTGCATATGCTAGAGTCAACCCGTTGTGAATCTGCCCTATTGCAAGACTGGCAAGAAGCGTGGATGGCATATTATTCATTGTGGCTGCTATGGCTGCGAAGAGGTAGCCTGAAAGTAATAAATGTAATGGATAAGGTAAGAAAACTGTAGCGTTAATAAGATAAACCATTATTGAGGTAAAGCCGTTAGACCCAAAGGCATAAACAACCATATACATACCTAGGGAAAAAATTACAATCTGCCAAGGGGCTTCTTTAACAGCCTTCTTTACATCCACTTTTCCCTTCAGCTTTGAAATTATTGCAAGTGCCCCAACCAAGGGAACAGAAATGAATGCTACTGGTATATCATAAATGCCCCCAATGGAATTTCCAACAATGAGAAGAAATATGACGGGAATAAATAATTTGAAAACCAGCGGATCTTTAATGGCATCTTCAGGATTTTTTAAATCATCAGTTTCATAGCTGTCAGGAATTTCCTTTCTAAAATAGATATAGAGAAAGAAAACGCTTGCACCTATGCTCACGAGATCCGGTAAAATCATGACCTCTGCGTATGAAAGAAATGAAATATGAAAATAACTTGATGTTACTATATTCACAAGATTGCTTATCACAAGTGGAATGCTTGAAGAATCTGCAATAAAACCTGTGGCAATAATGAATGGGATCATTGCTTTTCCGCTTATCTTTGTTCTAACAAGCAGGGAAACAACTATGGGAGTTAGAATAAGGGCGGTTCCATCGTTGGCAAAAAAGGCAGATATGATTGCTCCAAGAAGTATGAGGTATACAAACATCCTTTTCCCGTTGCCGTTTGCAAATCTTGCGAACTTAATTGCCGCATATTCAAAGACCCCTGCTTCGTCAAATATTATGGATGAAATTATAATTGCAACAAATGTAAATGTGGCATTCCACACAATATTCCATACAACCTCAATGCCATGGAAACTTAAAATTCCAAAGACCAGTGCCAAAAGTGCTCCAAGAAGGGCGGAATAGCCAATGGGGATGTTCTTCGGTTTCACTATGACCATGAACAGTGTAAACAGGAATATGGCAAGAGAGATAAAAAATTGAATATAATTCATATAAGATTACCGAATTTTCGCAAGACTATTCCTTATTGCTATACCATATTATTTGGTATCGTTCTTGAGTACTTTCACTCTTGCCTGAATCTCATCCCTGATTTTCCTTACATCTTCAATTGGCTTGCCCTTAGGGTCTTCCAGATTCCAGTCCTCAGACTTCTTTTTCATTTTTCCAAGAAGTACCGCAGGACAGACGCTTTCAACAGAACAACCCATGAGAATTATTCGATCTGCTTCATCGATCATCCTGGCATCAAGATATCTGGGCTTTGACTGCGAAATCTCTATGCCGACCTCCTTCATGGCCTTCGCTACAATGGGATTTACCTCACTGGCAGGTACTGTTCCTGCACTAGACGCATCCAGACCCATGGATCTTGCAAAGGCCTCTGCCATTTTACTCCTTCCAGCATTTTCAATGCAAACAAAGAGAACCTTCATTCCCATATGATCCTTATGCGCTTTGACTTAATATATTATGAACTACAAAATATTGTAGTAAACCACTCCCAGCTACATAATCCTAGCTTTCAACTGGTGGTTCTTGAGATCAAAAATAGCACCCTCTAAAATAGTCTATCTGACAGCACCTGTTCTTGATGTTGAGGGAAGCAATGAAATCCAATTCTCCCTCAAGACCACCGGAAATACATATTAACCTGGATTATTCCGGTCTATTCCTCTTGTCTATTGCTTGGCAATCGGGGCATTTTCTTCTGGTGTTATGTGAGTGTATGGGTATAACAGTAATTCCCTTTTACTGCAACCTGTTGTGAATCCTTGCTGTGGCTATTCTATTTGTCACGTTGTCTTTATAGTGGATCCTGACACATTTATTGTTCTCCGTAGAGAATTTCTATTTTAGATGGTGAAGCAATTTGAGTATCAGAACTTTCCGCAACTATGGAACTATTCTGTTTGTTATGCATATATTTTCCGGTCCAAATTTTTCAAGACCCCTACACTTTGGTCTCCTCGAATGGAAATAAATGAATAAAAATTAAAGGAAATCTGCAACAATTATGGGGAGCAGGACTGTTGCATCTCCATAAACATTAACAAATTCCGCGTCTGGTTTTACCTTTTTCCATGAAATGGCTTCTTCAAGCTTTGCCCCAGAGAGTGACCCGTCATATTCCTGTGCGGTAGTTATGTATATGGCATAGTCGAGACCACCCCTGAACTGGTTCCACCATATTGTATGGTGTTTTGATATGCCGCCGCCAATCATGATTGCTCCAGCCTTATCAGAAGTGAATACGATATCAGAAATGAGATGTTGATCCATGAGGATATCAAGATTGAAATCCCTGTGCGTTTCATAGAATGACCAGAATTGTGAACCTACTGAACCATCCGGAATTCCGGGGATGAATATTGGTATACCTTTCTCTGCAGCTGCGGAAAGTATTGAATCCTGATGATCCATATTCTTGCCTATCCTTGCAAGAATTTCAGACGGTGCCCATGTCTTCTTTTCTTTGTACAGAATGTCCAGTTGCTTCATCATGAATTCCTCTATGAGTGAACCGTAGCTTTCATCTGGAACAAATACACTTCCAAGCCTGTTTATACCCATGTCCTTTAGCTTTATGTCATCGTATTCGAATGAACCGCAAAAGTAGTTAGAAAACGATCTGGCTATGTCATGATCTATGGTTCCTGTTGTGGTAATTATGACATCAACAATTCCCTTTTTGATCATATCGATTATGACTCCTCTTGTGCCCGTTGATATTATATCTGCCGGAAATGAGAGGAAAGTGGTATTCTTTTCCTTTACAATCTTTTCCAGTATTGAATGTGCAACTGCAATTTTCGAAGATGTGAAACCTCCCGATGAAACACATTGCGATACAAAATCAGAAAGCGTTGTTTTTCCATTGATTTTGAAATCATTGACCTTGTTTGCAAGTAGTTCTTTCCTCTTATCTGCCATGGAGGAATATTGCTTTGTGACATAGTAAGGTTTCCCTCAATCCTTATGAACGTTTCACTCAGTTCTTTTATGTGTAACTGGGATTGTTATAAATTTTGCAAAACTTATACGATCAAATATCTGCTTTAGCTTATGGTATCAATACAGGAACAAAATTTCAAAAGTATAAAAAATTGATTAAATTTAAAAATATAATGTTGTAATTATTTTATCATTGACTGACACTGATTAATCCAGTCTGCGAGTAGACCAATGGAGAAGAACCTGATGGTAGGTAAAGCTGTTCACCTGCAGAAGAACCGTATTCTGTGAAAGTAGCAC
Source organism: Thermoplasmata archaeon (assembly GCA_021809755.1). Classification (GTDB taxonomy): domain Archaea; phylum Thermoplasmatota; class Thermoplasmata; order Thermoplasmatales; family Thermoplasmataceae. The sequence continues at coordinate 755 of JAJZJZ010000007.1, read as the reverse complement.
TTGGACCATTTGCACCAAACACAGCTGATGTTAAAAATGTGCCCGATGTTACTGCATAAATGGGTGTAGCTTCCATTGCAAGCAATCCTGTGGTTATAGAAGCAAAACCAGTAACAACTGCTAAAAATGCAAGAGGAGCATCTAAACCGCCTGTTGCTATTGCTGATCCTATGCCAAATGCCACCGACCCGATTCCAAACGCGATTGAGAGATCGGCTGCACCATTGCCTCCGTTGAAGGATGCTTTTAAACTGGAATTCCCATAAATATCTACATTAGAAACCATCGCACCAGTTCCTAAGTAGAGATGGTTGATAGGATTAGAAGTGGAATCTAGTTTATTTGTTAATTCGGTCATGCTTGTATTCCAGTCAGTTGAAGTTACATTATCACCCTTTTTCCAGAAGCTATCAAGGAAGCCGTCCTTTAGTTGCAATTCATTATCATTTTGATTTACCATGCTAAAGCTTACTGTGCTACCCTCGCTGATGTAATAGTAGTAAGAGCCTTCGCATACATAATAACCATAATCGGTAACGGTTACAGATTCAGTTATATTGGGGATAAAAGCCATATCTGGACCGGAATTTGAAGAAATGGTTAATATCATAGATAATGTATTTGATGAGGTAGTGCTCCCTGAAGAATTTGTTACATTCACATGGTTGGAAGACCATGTTGGGTTGTCACTGGTTGTGTATTGATCTGAAAATGGTATTGTTGAGACTCCCTGATATGACAGGGATTGCAGGATA